>CAZMDB010000047.1:0-10693 GCA_964565095.1 uncultured Methanosarcinales archaeon
TGTATCCATCATCTTCCATGAGGTGCCACAAGAGATTGCTGACTTCGGTTTCCTCCTGTATTCGGGCATGTCCCGTGCAAGAGCCATCATCTTCAACCTGGCCTCTGCACTCACTGCCTTTCTGGGGCTTGCCGCAGGCCTCATGCTGACAAGGCATATAGAAGGATTCTCTATGTATCTGCTTCCATTTGCCGCGGGGAACTTCATCTACATTGCCGCCTCCAATCTTCTTCCGCAGCTGCACCGGCACTGCTCGATCAAGGACACGTTGCTGCATCTGATGGCGGTGCTCATCGGAGTAGGTATTATCATTGGGATATCGCTCCTTGGTCCAGGGCATACGCATGCATGATCCGGAAGCCGCGTCGCAACCTTTATAACAACCTGCATATCAGCAGGGGCATGGATATCGCACTGGCGCCTGAGGATTGCATAGAACTGGCCGATCTCAAGGAGGAACTGCATCCCGAGCTTTACAAGGTACTTGCAGCCCAAGGGATCAAGCGCCTGCTCCCTTCACAACACAAATCCATAGATGCCGGCTTATTCGACTTCCAGAATCTTCTGGTCTGCACCCCGACAGCCAGTGGTAAGACGCTAGTCGCAGAGATGGCTGCACTCAACAGCATCCTCAATAAGATTGGCAAAGCTGTCTACATCGTGCCACTCAAGGCTCTTGCAAGTGAAAAATTCAAAGAATTCAGGAAACGATATGGACATCTTGCGCGCATAGGGATCGCGGTAGGCGACACTGATTCACCCGAAGAGCGCCTCAAAAACTATGACCTGATCTTCATGACCAGTGAAAAGATGGACTCCATCCTGCGCCATCACGCGCAGTGGATCCGGGACATAAAAGTTCTCGTGGTTGATGAGATCCATCTTCTCAACGATCCAGGCAGGGGTCCCACTCTTGAGATTCTCATCACGCTCATGCGTCGCCTGCTCTCCGATATGCAACTGATCGGACTGTCAGCCACCATCGGAAATGCCAAAGAACTTGCTGAATGGCTGGAAGCGCACCTGATTCTTGATACCTGGCGCCCGACTGAACTACACCAGGGCATCTACTTGGACGGAAGAGTAGAGTTCCAGAAAGACTGATACGTTCCTCCAATAGGACAATACATTAATATAGCCCGTTATTTCCCCAATCCTATGCAAGACCTATCGCTTATACTTGTGGGAGCACACTATACACATGACCCCTCCGGAAGAATCTTGCCTGCATTGCTGGACATTGAGAATGCTGTCTCGCATGAATTGGAAGGGAACGTGGGCGTCCATCATCTGGACACAGAGCCCCGGAAACTCAACGACTACTTCCTGAATGCCTATCTGACCCCTCAGCTCCCGGCAATGCTTCCTGGAAATTTCCACCGTCCTGACCTGCATTGCGACTCCACCTACCAAAGCGCACGAATAGACGAACTCCAGGCACCTGTTACCATCCTTGCTGGCACCAATGTGGACGGAAGCATTACCCACGTCCTCAGGCAGCTTGTCCACAGCCGCAGTCGCTCGGGGGACGTCATCTATATGCCGACAAACGCCATCCTCGATGTCAGGACACAATATCTGGAATCACCCCGCAGGACCCGTGCAGACAAACTCACTCAGACACCAGAAGCCCGTGGACGCTTCTCCCGTCGGCTCCACTATCATATTTCTCATAAAGATAATCCGCAACAGACTCCAGAGGAACCGGATATCCCTTTCACCATCGATGTAATCAACCCTTATTATGCTCGTGAAGCAGACGTCACTGCGCCGCTGACAGACCGCACCCGTATAGTAGTGGCCCCCTATCTACGTGATTCGCACGCATTATAACTACTTGCTGGTGACAAATAATCGTAACATTTAAATACTACTTTAGCTTCCTCATCAAAATGGAACCCGACGAACGTAACCTGGAAGTCTTTGTCAAGGACATTCGCGCAGATTCACGTATCATCCAGGACATGCAATTAGTGGATGAAAAGGGGATCGATGCGTTTGTACAGAAATACACACCCGATGCCGATGGCAGACCGGATGAAGATGCTCCAGTCCGCAACGACAAGGTTGATCAAGCCCTGTACAAGATTGGGTTTCAGATGCACCCATACAATAATCCGGATTTCTTCATGCCTCTGGCATTATATCATCATCTTCAAGCAGCAGCAGCACCTGATGATGAGGCGTTTTCTTCTGACATCAGAACGACTCTCACAGAGTATCTGCATGCTCATCCCGAGACCACAGACGGCTTATTCATAGACACGGCAATTGAGACAATGAAGACGCGATTCAAAGATGCGGAACAAACTGACATCAAAAAAGCATTCACCTCTGCCATCAAGACTGTCGCCATCTTCTCCCAAGCTGTCCAGGCACTGTACGATACCCAGACCGAAGGCGCGGCAGAGCGCATGGCTGACGAATGTCTGCGGGTAGACTGCGATAATTTCACACCCTATGATCCATCTGTTGGATACGCCCAGGATCAGCAGCCCCCTGAGGATATTGATGCCCCAAAAAAATGCCCGATCAGGGTGAACACTGCCTATCTACAGAAGCGGTTCGGAACAATGATGCCACCGGTTGCGCACGAAAAAGGCCCTGATGGACTCTACATTCCGGAAGGTTAGTATGACTCGTGCAACAGATGAGTATTTTATGTCCCTTCTTCATCCCGAAACATGTCCTATCTACCAGATGGTCACTGATCCGCACAACGCTCTGCCCTATTGCACTTCCGATTGGACAAGACTCAGGGCGGCTATCGAAGCTTTCCGCCAGCATAGAGTATCTCTCGATGACTGTGTGCTGCTTGTCCCTCATTATCTGCTTGATCATCTTCTGCCGAAAAAACATGCTGCACAGTTCCGTAGCGATACAGAAGCTCTTGTCTCAAGATCCCCTGTCAATGATGACATCAGGAAGCTACACAAACTCCACTCCGGATCACTTCCACGCACCGGATCTCCCTACAGAGGATCAGATGAGATTTTAGATGCCTATCTGCATCCTCAGAATTACCTGCACCTGGTCAAGGCCGCCAGACAGACATGGCGCCTCCTCTCAGACCTTGCGCGTTGACATTACGGTTGACATTACGCTGCTAACCCGATATTCTTGAGCACGAGATCCTTATCGAAGGGTTTCAGATCCGCATATCCTTGCCCGCTTCCCCAGAATATGATTGGCTTTCCTGTCACGTAGCTGACTGATATTGCGGCACCGCCTTTCTCATCCACATCAAGCTTGGTGAGGATCACCGCGTCGATCTCAACTGATTCATTGAATTTGGTGGCCTGCTCCACACAGTCATTACCTGTGATCGACTCACCCACAAACACAGTAATATCAGGCTTTGCGACACGTTCGATCTTCTTGAGCTCATCCATCAGATTGGTATTCGAATGCAACCGCCCGGCAGTATCGATCAGAACCACATCTATACCCTTGGCTTTGGCGTGCTCAATAGCATCAAAAGCCACCGCAGCGGGATCCGCTCCGTAATCATGCTTGATCAGCTTGACATCAAGCCGTGTGGCATGCTCCTGCAACTGCTGTATCGCAGCAGCACGAAAAGTATCACAGGCCGCCATCACACATGATTTGCCCTGCGACTGGAAAAAATGTGCGACCTTTGCAAGCGTTGTCGTCTTGCCTGACCCATTGACTCCCACAAACATCATCACATAGGGTTTCTTCTCCTTAGACTCCTGCAGAATATCCCGATTCTGCACATCGAACAATTCATTCAGGCTAGAGGAAAGCACCGTCACGATTGCTTCTTCGATCTTCTTCTTTTCGACACCCTCGCCAACAAGTTTCTGCTTGAGATCCTCCTTGATTTTCTCGATGACCTCCACAGCCATATTGTTTTCCAAAAGCGCGATCTCTATCTCGAAAAATAACTCTTCAAACTTGCTTTCACTCAGCGTAGTCTTGTGTATCCGCTCGGTGATGGTGGAGAACAACCCTTTTTTCGCAGGCGATTTCCCGGGTTTCTTTTCTGGAGGCACGCTCCTTTCTTCAGGAACCTGCTCTTCTGGCATCTCCTGATCCTTCTTTGTGAACATGCGCGAAAACAACCCCTTCTTGGGAACTGCAGGCGCTTTCTTTTCAGTCTCAGGCTTCGGCTCATCTTTTGCAGGCTGCGACTCGTCCTTCTGCTCATGCGTCGTTGCCTTGACTGGGGATTCTGTCTGATCCGTGACTATGTCTTTCTTTACCGGCTCATTTTCAGATTCCTTCTCTTCAGCCTTCATTCGATCCGGTTCGATTTTCGTCTGCGGAGGTGCCTCTTCTTTTTTCTTATCAACAGAATTCTTCGATTTCTTCTTATCAGATGCCGGCACTTCCCTTTTCTTCTGCGCATCGGCTTTCGGAGTCTTCTTCTGGGGTTTCTCCTCAGATACCTCCTTCACCTTCTTTTCGACTACAACCTCTTCTGTCGTACCCTCTTCTTCAACATCCTTGGAGAATTTCTTGAGTGCACCCTTCAGCTTATCCTTGAGAAATCCGAACATCCTATCCACCCTGCTTCTGCAGTTCCGCAAGTTCCTCATTGACAGTATCCGCCAACTCAGAGAGTCGCATCATCTGACCGCTCAGCTGTTTCTCATACTCAGTAAGCTGATCACGCTGCTCCTCTACCATTGCACGCACTTCCGGAATGTCTTTCTCCACCACTGTACTACTGCCTACATTGACAAGCAGCCGCTGCCCTGGATCCACAGACCCCTTGATGAATATGCCTGCAGCAAGAGGGACTAATACCTCATCACACGAGCGCACATCCGGCAAGGCCTCTAGAGCCTCCAGCGTATTGCCCAGCTCTTGCTGTTGCTTCTCCACACGATCCAGATGCTCAGAAGTCTCCTTGACCTGTTCTTCGATCATCTTGAATTGCATGTACTTGCGCTTGATCGCTTCACTGACCATCGTCATCACCTAAGAAACCCAGAAGCTCATCGACATTCGAGACCTCTATACCCGTCGATTGACGACCGATCAGGAATCCATTCTTGTTCGCAATGATACCTGAGGAAACCTGCGGCACACCATGGTTCACAGTGCCGATATCGATAGTGACACCGAACAGGTCCGAGAATGCATCGATCTGCTGATCCGAAGCATCACGATGAATGATCCCTCCCCGTGATGTGAGACAGAGACAAGAGCCGACCGTGTCCTGATCATAGATGCGCCCTTTCTCCACACAAACTCCAAGAGCAGAGCTGATCGCATCGATAGCTGCCTTCTCCATATCACTGTTGACCAATGCAGCCTTCGCATTGACTACCACATTATTCCCCAGAGCCGTAAGAGTGGTCTCGATGACTGCGTAATCTATCCCCAGCTCCTTCAATTCCTTCAGCTCATGCTCGAATATGATCGACGGGACAAGAATCTTGTCCGCTGTCCCGCTCACAAATACTCCGACAAGCGAGGTTCCTGCAATCGTGATGCGATGCACCGGGACGCCCAGAACCTCCTCTAACTGCGACACATTCTCATCCGTGACCGAAGCACCCACCAGACAGAAGCGGTCTGTAGCAAAAGCAAACAGGCCGACATTGGGATTGCCTGAGAAATTGGTGCGATAAACATGTACCATATCGGGGGAAAGAAAGTGACGGTTTATAAATATTGCTTATCCGGCGCAGTCATTCCGCATCTTCGGTCTGCATCTCAAGAGCTGCAACCTCTTTCGAGATATCCCGCTGGTTGCTCAGAAGCTCGATCTCGAAATCTCCGAAATGCTCCTCCTGATGCAGGTCAACCTTGCGCATATTGCACAGATGCAGCAGGGGGATGAACGTGAATACCTTGTCATCCCGGGATGCAGAAGGAATCATCTTTGAGAATGTCAGCGGCATCCCCTGATTCTTATCGTAATGGTCTACTACATTGGAATAGACATCATTGAGCACAAGAGAAAGATCGAAAATCTTGTTTGGCATCTGCACTTTCGGCTCCGGTTTCTGTGAGAGCACCTTGCGCCGATTCTTGACTTCCAGAGCTTTCTCCAAGGCTTTGACCAGATCATACACAGATACCTTTCGACGCCGAGGCTGCGGAGTACGAGGCACCAGTTTTGGCGTCTCTTCCGGATCGAAGGGGGCATCGGCTCCTTCCAGATCATCATACTCTCCATCGTCCTCTTCCCACGTATCCGCATCACCCTCAGTATACGCGATGAGACGA
Source organism: uncultured Methanosarcinales archaeon (assembly GCA_964565095.1). Lineage (GTDB taxonomy): Archaea > Nanobdellota > Nanobdellia > Woesearchaeales > DATGWN01 > CAZMDB01. The sequence goes on from CAZMDB010000047.1 coordinate 6,205, forward strand.
TCCAGAACATTCATATCTACATCAATGAAACGGTCGCTCTTGAGCTTGAGCAGGATTGCAGACGCCAGCAACACCTTACCAGGTATCCGTAAGTTCATGTCCTTAAGAGACGCTAGCATCGCCATGAAGCGTCCCGAGATAGTATGGATATCGATATCCCACGGGTCCATCTGCTCACTGCGTACAGCTTCAAATATCATGGACTGCCATGTAATATCGTCGCCATCGAAAATGAAATCAAGAAGCTGCTGTTGTTCCATGCCGCATCAGTATGTCTTTTCTGGCTAGTGTACCAGTATACATAATACTATACCTACCGGTAGATAAAGGTTTCGCTGGACCTTATAAATCTTTGGATGAGAAATATCCCAGTTACCAAAAAAAGCACCTGCGAAGAGAGATCGCTGTGATTTCTAAGATGAAGAAGGGTTACAAAAGATTGGTCTGGATGGCGCTACGCACCGCATCCACATCAGTCAGGCATTCACCGAACATCTCCCGCACTTCTTTCTGCGCTTCTGCAGGTGCAACATCTGTCTTACTCATATAGACAACCACAGGCTTACGCAAGCGCGTGACAGCATCAAGCAGCTTTTTCTGCTCATCAAGCGGATAACTTTCTGCAGGATCCACCACAAATACGAACATATCGCTTGCATATCTCTGCGCAATATGGGCGATGCGCTCCACCTCGTTCATCTTCTCAAAACGATGCAAAGTTCCTGGAGTGTCCAGAATCTGGATTTTCTGATACTTCATGCGCGTATAGCCAACATTGATCGCTAAGGTGGTAAAGGCATAATTGGCAACCTTGGGGTTAGCATCTGTCAGTTGGCTAAGCAGAGTGGATTTGCCCACATTCGGGAATCCTATAAGGCTGGCAGTCGGTGCCTCTTTGATCGAAGGCCAGTCCCGCATCCTCTTGCGTACCTGCTCCAAGTACCCAAGTTTCTGATCGATCTGCTTCACATATGAAGCCACACGCCCAGTATACTCGCGACGCAGCGGATTGATGCGCTCGACCGGGGAACCCTTTAACATCCTCTCATACTTGCTGGTCGTCTTACGCACCTGCTGAAGACTCCAGTTGACCGCACCCAACGCCTGCTTGATCTCATCGTAATCCAGAAGAGCATCGATGAGATGCCGGTAGAACTCGGACACACTGTCCAGCGAGGGGAATGCTTGCAGGATCATCTGTAGCCTGCGTGCGATCAACCGCCCGATATTCTGCACTTTGGTAATCTCAAGCATCTTGCCCTTAGCCGCCTTCGACGGCATCTTCTTTGTCCGTGCCTCTTTGACGGACTTCTGCGCCTGGGTGAAGGCGATATCCAAGAGATCCTCTGCGGACTCCACCGGTGGGATAGACTCGAATGCCATGGATACCTGAATCAGTGGTAGCTATATAAATCTGATGGTAAGATCACTCCAGATGCTTACTGCAGTTGAACACAACAATGGTGTGTTTGCCTTCCTTCTCAATAGTGAACTCACATACACCGGTATTGTGCATATTCTCGATCGAAGCAATGGCCTCTGCTGATCGCCCGGTGATGACTGCAATAATGGCCTTATTGATGACGTTATGCCCTACAAAAAGAACTGTCCCATCCGCATGATCTGCCAGGATCGCATCCATGAATTTCTGAGCCCTGGCAAACACGGCATCAGCAGTCTCTGCACCTTCTGGAAACATACCCGCAATACTTGTCGTAGCAGTAAACCCCAATGACTCCTTCGTCTTTCCCTCCCAATCTGCCAGGAACTTTTCCCGTAGATCTTCCACGTATCTGAGCGGGAAATCCCTGTGGAATCGTGCAATCTCCTGTGCAGTATCGGCGGCACGGGCCAGATCACTGGAATAGATACAATCGACCACCTCATCTTTAAGACGAAGCGCAAGTCTTTCTGCCTGTTCAATCCCCTTTTCAGACAAGTGTCCAGGAAGATGCCCCTGTATGATACCCAACTTATTCTCTTCTGTTTCCCCCATGCCGGGTGAGGATAAGCCTCATGCATGACATAAGGATACTGCTACTATATAACTATTATCGAGAAAAAAGAGAAAAAAGAAAAAATGAAAACCCTTCCGGGTTTCAATTACAAGCTTACTCCTTATTAGAGATGGTGTAGTCGTTCAGGGTTGTAACCTGGACAGCTACAGCATCGCCCACAAGACCGGCCTTGTTGGTTGCAACAGCACGTGCTGCAGCCTGGGTCTCCAGAGCTTCGTATCCTGCAACCAGCATTGCGACCTTTCCATTGTCAAGGTCGAACAGTTCGACGATTGCCTTTCCAGGCTCGAACTCCTCTGCGCACTCTGCTGGGTTACCCATCAGCTCTGCTGCAATAGAGTTGATGCAAGGTCCGCCGACAACAACCAGATTCTTGGTTGCGGTAGCAAGGCTCACATCGACATCAAGCACAGCTGCACCGACAGCAACAGGGTTGACACTCTGCGTGGTAAGACTGGATCCGCCGCCTGTGGTGACCGTCTGAGCATCAGTCGGAGCGATGAAGACATTGTATTCGACTTCATCCTCATCAGGCGTCCAAAGCTCGAAGTCCAGACCGTCTTCATCCATGGTGAAGTAGGTTCCAAACGCACTCAGGAATTCTTCGTTGTCGTCATCGTTGACGATCGTGGTTACTCCAGTCACTGCCATTTCTGCATCTTCGTCAGAATCTGCGGTTATAGCTACGGTGATGTTTTCCCCTGTATCGACTTCTTCTGCGTCATCTACGTACTCTCTGAACACAACAGGACCTTCGGCACTCAAGTCGAGGCTTGACTGTCCCTTCAGGTATATCACATCTGCCGTGTTGGAGCTAAGCGTTATGCTACCATCCAGGATGTCATCAATGTCCAGCTGACAATCGTCGATCGTCTCGGTCTCGTCATAGACCTTAGAAGTTCCGTCCATCAAGTTCTCGATGGTGACTTCCAGCTCGTCGAAATCGATGTCGTCGACCATATAGAGCGTCGTCAACTTCTTGTTGGAGTCGTCGTTACAAAGGAAGTAATTATCCTCTACAAGAGTTGCTTCGCCAACAATGAAATCATCGCCTTCATCTGCATAGTACGTAGCGTTATCTCCGTCATCTAGACCGTCAGTCTCGAAAGCGTCGAAGCTAACTTCATCGCCGTCTTCATTCGTGAAGGTCATCTCAACGACATTCCCGCTTGCTTCAAGGCTGAAGTACGTCTTGTCTTCATCCATCTGCTCTAGCGATGCACCGGCAAAGACTACTTCGAACGTATCGAAGATCGGATCGACAAACGTCTCGCCTTCTTCGATAAACAGGTTGTCCTCGTCAAAGCCCCAGTCTTCGTCAAGCCCATCCATGCTGAAGACAAAGTCCATCTGCTCGACTGCAGTCATATTCTCGCCAGTAAGCTCGAAGTTGTAACCGTCGAAGTCATCGCCGTTGATCTCAATGGCGCTATCATCTTCAAGCGTATACTCCTCACTTCCTACGAATATGGAAGCAGAAGCGTCCAGAGTAGGGATGTTGGTTACGAAGACATCCTTGACGTAGATATCTACACCCGATACCGTCTTGGTCTGACCCTCGGTCATGGTCTGTCGAGCTCCATTTACGGAAAGCACGATTGACCCTGATCCGTCATCGCCATCGCTGTTACCACCGACGATCTCAAGCTCGATGCTCTCATCATCCACAGTCAATGTCTGCGGTTGACCCAGCTCCAGGAAAGTCGTCGTATCAGATCCGAACAATACAAGCGTATCTTCATCCGTATCAGTTCCGACGGTAAATGTCTTACCAGCGATAGTCAACTGCTCGTTATCATCCAGAGCGGTCAGGTCCATAGCATCATCGAATTCTACGACGACTCTATAGGTCTCTCCGCTTGGCTCGATTCCAACGATAGGGTTGTCAAGATCTCCTAGCTCACCGAACTGAACCTTCAGATCGCCAATATTGATCTCCTGCTCATAGTCAGACGCGTCATGGTCTAGATCTCCACCGTCACTATCCTCTCCATCTTCATCAGTAAGAGTCTCCTCACCAAGGATAGCTGGAAGATCGTCTTCATCCAGGTTAGGCTGAGCTGCAGTTGCCTCGTTAAGTACGAGATAATCTCCAGTTGCGCCTTCTAGTCCAGCACCGCCTTCAACAACAGTCTCTGTCTGTCCTGGTATCTCCACGACTTCCTCGGTCACTGCTGACGCCTGGAAGCTGTTGGAGATGTCGATAGCACCAAGGACATCCTGTACTGCTGCGCCCTGTCCCAGAACAATCTGGAAGTCAGCCACACCATTCTCGACGAACGGAGCAGGCAGGTCTCCAAGATCAGCTTGGGTACTCGCTGCAAAAGCTCCCATCAATGTGGTTCCGACCATTAGACCGGAGACTGCACCGACAGTCGCAATCTTTTTTACAAATTTCTTTACGTTCATAGTCTTAAACACCTCGTAGTGTTTTTGCTACAACACCTACGAAATCATTACATTTCGTGTTC
>CAZMDB010000048.1:0-10674 GCA_964565095.1 uncultured Methanosarcinales archaeon
AAGACACTTCGCGTTGATACTGTGCCAAAAGAAGATTTAAATATCTCTTTCCTATTACTAGGCCAATGAGTATCATTCGTAGCATCCGCAGCTTATTTCCTCTGTCTCTGAATGACAGCTCGCTGATGACACATGTGGCTGAGTTTCTGGAAAAAAGTGATCTGAAACTGGTCAAGCGCTGCCTGAAGCAGAAGCGCATAAGTGTCGCTTTTACCAATACAGGCATCTCTTCGTGGCTGATGACGGACATCAAGTACCCTCAGATGCACCTGCTGGAAGAAGATAAGGATCTTCAGAAACGCATCTCCCAGATGAATACATCCATATTCAAGCGCATTCGCAGAAGACAGATCATGGATTTCGGTAAGGTTGCTGAACAGCGGCTTCCGCAAGCTATCGCTCCGAATATCGAAGGACTGGATACGATCAAGCATGCAGCAGCTTTGCAACTTCTTAGCTCAGAGCGCATCCACATCCTTCTCCTTGGAGATCCGGGTACAGGCAAAACGGACATCCTGCGTTCTACCAGCCAATTGCATGAACATTCCAGCTATGGGCTTGGCAGCGGCACAAGCGGAGTGGGACTGACTGTTTCTGTCAAGGGCAAAAAAATCTCTCCAGGGCTACTTCCGCAAGCTGATAGGGGGCTCTGCGCGATCGATGAACTCAACCTGATAAAGTCGAAGGATCTTGGCTCCCTGTACAATGCCATGGAGAAAGGATTCATCACCTACAACAAGGGAGGACAGGAACTGCGCTTCGATGCAAATGTTCGCGTGATCGCTACAGCCAACCCCAAAGGGGACCGATTTGTCGGCCGCGGTCTCAGCATACTCAAGGAACAGATTCCCTTCGACTCCGCCCTTCTGACTCGTTTCCATCTCGTCTTTTTCGTGCGTGCTCCCAATGTCGAAAGATTCGTAGCCATTACCAAAAAGATTGTCGACAACCTCAACATCGAACTTACCGAGGCCGATATCGCCTTCCTGCAGGATTTTGTTTCCTATGCAGAAGACATAAAGGTCGATTTCCCTGATGATCTCAAGAAACGGATCGTAGAATTCACCAAGGGGCTGAAATCGAATGAGAAAGACTACCTTGTCGACATCTCACCACGCCTTGTCCATGGCATAGTCCGTCTTGCGACCGCAAGTGCCAGGATCAGCCTGCGCCGCAAGGTGCTGGATCATGACCTCGAAGTGGCTGAACGGATCATGAAGACTTCTCTGGAGATTGTCAAATGATTCTTGCCTGACAGTCCGGTATCCACTTTATCCTGAATGCACCAATGGATATCCTCTCTGGATCGCACCCCTAAAGCTTATAAATCCAGGCGCTTCAGCCCTTCCATGGATATCAGGGAGCTGACGGAGTGTGTCTATACTGTTCCTCGGCACGGAAACATGCGAGTACCTGTGCGCATCTATGCCTCAGAGAGGCTACTCTCCTGCATGCGACAAGACAAGAGCATCCAGCAGGCTATCAATGTGGCCGGACTCCCAGGTATCCGGAAAGCGAGCCTGATGATGCCTGATGCACATCAGGGATATGGGTTCTCTATCGGCGGAGTGGCCGCAATGGACCCTCAGAAAGGGGTTGTCTCTCCTGGCGGAGTAGGTTTCGACATCAATTGCGGCGTGCGCATCATGCGTACTGGACTGCTGAAGACAGATCTTTCTGATGGGAAAAAAGAGGCATTGATCAATGCGATATTCACACGTGTACCTGTGGGAGTTGGCCGGTCCAGCGAGTTGCGTCTGACTGATGCGGAGCTTGATGATATTCTTCGCACTGGATCCCGGTGGGCCCTAGGAAAAGGCATGGCCATATCCTCAGATATCCAGCGCACGGAAAGCTCGGGCTGCATGGAGGATGCGGATCCAGACACAGTCTCGCGGAAAGCGAAGAGCAGGGGAGCGCGCCAGCTAGGGACGCTGGGAGCAGGAAACCACTTTATCGAGATCCAGACATCCCAGCGCATATTCGATTCTGAGACTGCAGAAGCGTTGCACATTACGCAGGAAGGCGAAATCCTTCTCATGATCCACTGCGGTAGCCGTGGTCTCGGCCACCAAGTCTGCAGCGACTATATCCGCGCAATCGAAGATGCTTTTCCTGACATTGTCGATTCGCTTCCTGAGCGGGATCTTGTATATGCTCCTATACAGAGCAAAATTGGACAGGATTACTATAAAGCCATGTGCTGTGCGATGAATTTTGCGTGGTGCAATCGACAGATAATCACCCATCAGGTGCGTCTGGCACTCAAGGATGTGTTTCCTGAAGCTGAGCCAGAGCTCATATATGATGTGAGTCACAACAACGTCAAACCTGAACACCATATTCTTGATGGATCTGATAGTCTTGTCTGGATACATCGGAAAGGGGCCACCCGTGCTTTCCCTCCCGGACACCCGGATCTCTGTCAGGAATACCAAAAGACAGGGCAACCGGTGATTATCCCGGGAAGTATGGGGACTGCCAGCTACATCCTTGTCGGCACACAGAAGGCAATGGATGAGACATTCGGCACCATCTGCCACGGAGCAGGCCGCGTGATGTCGCGGAAGAAAGCCTCACAGACATTTGTTGCAGACCAGGTGGTAGAAGATTTGCAGCAGAAAGGCGTGCTCATAAAGGCTGGCAGCATGAAAGGTATCGTGGATGAATCTCCTGGCGTCTACAAGGATATTGATGAAGTGATCGATGTCTGTCAGAAATCAGGTATTGCCCGCCCCATCGTACGGCTTCTTCCCCTCGGAGTTATCAAGGGCTGATTATAGCATCAGCTTGCCTGAAGTTGCCTATTCTATCTTGATTATTGTGCATGGAGGAATCCTATGGACCATATTACGACGGCGGCCAAATATGGATATCCATTGCAGTAACGTCAAAGACGTGTCAGCTTCCTTGTCGATCCGGTCATATTCTATCACTATGGATTCCTTTGTGTCATATACGCGGAAATATCCCAGATTGTAGGAGGGGAAAAATACGCTAGGCAGCAGTCGGAAACGTGATCTCACCCGGGTCAGCTGCTTGACCCAGGTACCTGTATTGATTACCACGCATCCCTCTTCCTTATGCAATGACGGCACGTGGGTATGCCCATGTACATACAGAGCAACTTTCCTTTTGCGCCGGCACACATCCTGGGCATGAGCTATGTGTTGCTGCTCCTTATAAGCACTCAGATTGTCTTCTGCCTTGAACCCGTACCTTCTTAATGTACGTTTGAGGTCAAGTAGAAGGAATTTGAGAGGTATAAGTGTGAGGGTGAATATTATCAGCAGCGCAATATCCACGATGAAGATCATATTGAGCAAGGTCCCAAAGACCCCAAGACGACGGGTCAACTGGAAGGATATCATATGAGTGCCAAAAATGCTCCATTCTGCAAAAGCAGCAAGCAGCAGAAGAATCGTGATACCGAACATGAACACAAAGGGGAGGATGACCAGACGCAGCAAAGGGCTCATCTCATGGTAGAAATAGTTGGAAAACAGCCAGTTCGGGATGTGTTCATCAGGAGAGACAGATCGCATGTCCCGCAACCACTGTTCCTTGCCAAATGAACTGTGCACTACCGCATTACGGATGACCCTGTTCGTGGTGTGATACCCTATCGGCTTATCATGCGGGTTTCCGAAATGCTCAATCCTGTTATAACTGTCCTGTTGGCTGCCATGAGTGATCCATATCTTCTTGCCTTTCAGGGTCCGTGATATGTGCTCCTTGGGCTGCAACCGAATGTTGTAGTCAGCAAGTTCCTCTTTGAAATGACGGTAGCACGCCAATTCGTGATCGTGATTGCCTGGAATGACGGTGATCCGGATACTCTTTCCGGTACATTTGAAGTGTCTGAACAATTCTTTATGTGTGGATATGACATGCCTTACCTTGTCCTCTGGCGACGTTTCGCTCATCTCCCACATGCCAAGGAAATCCCCGACAATGATCAATTCGGTGCGCTTGTCCCGCGTCTCCAGGAAGCGGAGGAATATTATAAGTTCAGCCTCAAAATCGCAGATATCCAGCTCAGCATCGCCACCGATGTGAAGATCGCTGATGAAATAGAATTCCCGAGTGTAGGAGTGCTCTGATGACTCCAACTGTGATGACATAATGTTAGGCTGGACCTATTCCTTTATAAGTATATAAGATTATTATGCCTTCATGACCGACAGATATGTGGAACTCAACGCGTTTCTGAGGCGCTACGGCAAGCTTGCTACTGGAGGCCAGGCAAAGAAGATGATACAGTCAGGGATGATTGCCGTCAATGGTATGATAGAGACACGCAATAAGCGCAAGCTGCATGCCGGGGATGTCGTCTCCTTAGGGGATGAACGCTGGAGTGTAACATCCGAAGACACCCGACAATCCTGACCGCCTTGCTCAGACCTATAGGTATTCTTCGTGGACCATCTGAGCGATAATCAGGAAATAGGATATGAGGAGCGGCCCAACGATAATTCCGAGAAGCCCAAAGGTCGGCAGACCGATAAATACGCCGATAAGCGTGGTCAACGGATGGATTCGTCCGATACGTTTCTGCAACGCAGGCCGTATGACATTATCAAAGTTGCTCACGATGATTCCCGCAATGAGCATCCCCACAGCAACAAAATACTCCTGCTCGATGAATAGTATAATTGTTGCAGGTATCCATATCAGTGAGACTCCCACCACCGGGAGGAAAGAAAGCAGAGCACCAAGCAAGCCGAAAAGCATGGCTCTTGGGAGACCGAGTATAGCAAAGGCCAATCCTATGAGCACACCCTGCAACACCGCTATCAGACCAGTGACAATCACAGAGGAGTATGTAGTGTCCCGAAATTCCTTTATCAGGCGGGTCGTATTCCTGTCGTTGAACGGCAGAAAATGCTCAATCTTCTCACGCAGTTGACCGTGCTCGACGAGAAGGTAAAATACCAGGAAGAATGCGATGGTAAATGATATCAGCATATGCGATAGTCCGCTGATGGTCCGTTGGAACAAGTCGGCAGCGAACCTGTCCAGACTGGAGAGAAATGAAGCCAGTTCCTGACGGATGTCAATAGAGGGGAAATTCCTGTCTATCGATGAAATCTTCTCGATGACGGCCTCTCTGTTATTCAGTACATCATCTACCTGCTGATACCCTATGCTGATGATGAGGACTATCGGTATCAATAAGATAATGATCGACAGGAAAATGGATATCCCTGCTGCTGCCCCTCGTCGCATCCCTGTGCGGCTGATGAGCATGCGGTAAAAAGGAAGAAGCAACACGGTGAGTATGAACCCCCCGAAGAATGCGTTGACATAGGGCCGGAGAAGGTATCCGAGGACAACTCCCAACAAGACCACAATGATGATTGCTATATAGCGCTTGGTGAGCTTTTCAGCCATATGATATCTGTCCAGAAAAGAGTATTTAAGAGTATCTTTTTTTGCTGAGGCCTAACGGCAAATTATTTAACCGTTCCCGGGCTGCATTTCTTTTATGTCACGTGTCCTCATATTGATAGCCCCGAAAAACTTCCAGGATCATGAGTTTGCCGCTCCCAGACGTATCCTCTCTGAGGGTGGTCATACATGCACAGTGCTCAGCACGACACATCAGATGTGTACGGGAAAATTCGGCATGGAAGTGCTTCCTGACCTTACTGTCAATGAAGTTGACATGGACGGATTCGAAGCGCTTGTGCTGATTGGAGGTCCGGGAGCTCCTCTTCTTGCAGAGAACCAAGGAATACTCGAGATAATACGCTGCGCGGAACAAAAAAAGAAGATTATCGCTGCGATCTGTATCGCTCCGATCTTGCTGGCGGCTGCTGGCATTCTCCGTGGCCATCAGGCAACTGTGTATCCTGCTGAAACCGCGCTTGAGAAGTTCAAGACTGCAGATGTCCTGTATACCGGAGATGATGTCACTGTTGACCGGAACATCATTACTGCTAATGGCCCGGCTGCAGCAGAAGCCTTCGCACAGCAGCTACTCAAGGCTCTGGAGCCCTAAAGGCCGTATCTACGTGCAGCAGTCGGAGTCAGCACCTTCCGGAGGTAGCTACCAAATTGAGTTCTAGAGGCAGATGGCAGCTTATTCATCTCTCTGCTCAGGAGCTTTGGAGCAGCATGGCCTGAGGCATATTGGAAAGCGCGCCCTATCTTGGTCATGACTGCTTCATCTTTCTGTTGATGCGCATAATGAAAGGCACGGGCGAGATAATGATACATGTGACGGGTGTTGCGACCACGGTCCTGCTTGTCGAAGAGTTCTTCTGCCTTGAAGTACAGAAAATCATCCTTGAGCCTGTGAGAGTGCTGCCCAATGAGTGAAAGCCCTTGTTGCACAGCTTCCTTGTTCCCATCCCGGGCGGCCCCGTAGGCATCCCATATGCGGGCATCCCATACCTGCATGGCCAGGTGCGCCGCATCCTCTGTGCTCACATGGCGAGTGACGGCTGGAGCCTGATACGCTGCATCAAGTTTGTCAGCGTATCCTGGATCAACCTTACGTAGCTGCTGCAACGTATCCCACGACTTCCGCCGGATACTTCTATCCATGCCGCCCTGCTTTGCGCTATACGCAGCAGTGGAATAGGCGATAACAAGAGATTCATATGCTTGCTGTGGAGCCGCATCTCCGGCTGTCAAGCTCTCTGCTGCCAGATTCGCCCCATGCACCAGGTGGGCGTCATCCCGAAGATACCCATAGGGACCTTCTGCGGAGAATGACACGAGCGCCGCTGCAGCAATCCCCGCATCCTGCTTATACGGATCACCTTTGTAGTTGGCCACATACTCAAGTGATGGCATCGATAGCACGCTGCGGACCACGTCGTTTGCAAGAGCCTGCTTCTGGTGACCTTGCTGCTGTCTCGCATCATCGCATCCTGCAAGCAATAGCCCTGCTACTGGCCAGATGAGGGCAGCTCTCCCCATGCGGGATAATGTGCCACGTATCATATCAGGTAATGTCATGGGAGCAGACATAGTGCGCCGGTTTATAAATTTTCCCAATATTGTCACTACGTAGTGATATTTGGTAAAGATATTAATAATATGACATCCTAGACCCCCTATGAACATCACTGTATTTGGTGACATCCACAGTCACTGGCAACAGATGTATGATGCTGTGGCTGAACACATAGAAGTACGGCAGGAACCTGTCGATCTGGTCCTAAGTACTGGAGACGTAGAGAGCCTGCCAGACCGGGCAAGATATCCGACCATCTTTATCGGAGGCAATCATGACCGATTCCCCCAACGTCATCCCTGTGAAATCATTCCGGATCTCTTCTATCTCGGGCGCTCTGGAGTCATCCAATACGAAAATATCACTATCGGCGGAATGAGTGGAGAATACGACAGCAGCCTTTTCTTCAGCCCTCCACCGTCAGATCCTGCAGACAGCTCGTGGGGGTGCTACCGCCTTGAAGACCTGCCAGGCATCATGCGCACGGATATTGATATCCTGCTGCTCCACGACCGATCCCTTTTTCCCCGCCCCCAAAAATCTGCTCAGGTGATGCATGCTCAATTACTTGCATTCCTTCAACCTGAGTATGTATTTGCCGGACACCATCACGCCATCTATGCGGAGCATAGGCTCGGGAGAACCTACATATTCGGACTTGAGGGCTTTGACGGGAATACTACGGAGCAGAACGCCAAGGTCGTGCGACTACCCTAGAGCCTGTACATATTGAAGGGCTGCGCAGATATCCGTGCAGTCTGTCAGCGCCTCGTACGTCGGCTCCCCGATACATTCCCTTATCTCATCTGAATTATGTGCGGTGCGGGACTGTATCAGCAAGGGCTCCAAGTCAGAGTGCCGATTACACAAAAGCTCCAAACCATAACCTGCCAGTACTGCCTCAGCTGGAAAACGCAGCAAAGGTATGTATTTCTTGGGGACCATGAAACGACATCCATCTACCGGCACCTCATGCATACCCTCGGGATCTACGTAATGCGGAGAGGCGAATCGCGCCTCAAGCATTGAAGCAAAACCCTCTTCCCAAAAAACTCCTCTGGGAGATGGACTTCTTCTAAGGAAACCGAGGTATTCGGTCTGCAGTAGCCCTTCCTGAATATGATAGCCACGAACCTTGGCAGTACCATGCAGCATCTCATGGACCATAAGCCTATCGTCATCAAGTTGAACATGATTCCTGAGCATGAATCCAAGATCCAGTTCCGGAAGATAGAAACCGGAAACTCGTGGCCTGATCTGCATGCCGAATCGTGAAAGGAATACTCTGAGCGCCTCATATCCCTCCTGATCGTACGTGATGACTCTGGGTGCTCGCAGTCCCATAGAATTGACATAGTGACGTGGTCCCTCCTCATCACTATCACCATCTGTGTGCCTGAGAAAATCCATCCGCAGTTCCTGAAACTGCTCGGGAATCATCACCTGCTGGTCCACTGGTACCAGTCCAACCATGCACTAGGGTGCTTTTCGCTCCTATTTAAGAGTATACATACTGTACTACAACGAATCACCGCCATTCGTTTTGGTGATCCTCACGAATAGAAACATTTATAAAAAGCCCCAATGTTCTACGGGTATTCGGTGAAGATCAAATGGCTAAATTGCGAAAATTCGTTGCATATCGTCGTCTCGAACGACCGTTTACCCGACGGAGCAAATATCGAAAGAAATCGTTTGTCAAGCACGGTGGCAATAACAGGATCGTGCGTTTCAACATGGGCGATGTCCATGGCGATTTCGATGTGAAGTTCAAACTGATGGCAGATGATGCTATCCAGATACGCGACAATGCACTCGAGTCTGCGCGCCAGGTTGTTCTCCGAAGGCTAGAGAGAACACTCGGAAAGGGCAATTTCTACTTTCATGTCCGTGTGTTTCCGCATCATGTGCTGCGTGAGAATCCACTTGCTTCAGGTGCTGGGGCTGATCGTATGAGCACGGGAATGAAGTGCTCATTCGGAAAGACGATCGGTGTTGCTGCACAGGTCCGAAGGAATCAGGTCATCTTCGAGGTCTCATGCAAGAAGAATAATGCAGCACTGGCAAAAGAGGCCATCAAGCTGGCACCATCAAAGCTCCCATGCTCCTGTCGTGTAGAGATGGAGTAGAGCGCGATGCAAGCCCGCATAGCTTCCGCACGTTCTATCCTAGAGAATGCAGTCCGTCCATTGTTCCTTTTTGATGACGATGCAGACGGATTATGCTCATTTCTTATCCTGTACAAGCTAGTGAACTCCGGAAGAGGCATGGCTGTCAAGGCCCGGCCGACAGTAGAACCGATGTTCTTGCGTAAGGTTACTGAGTATGACCCTGATCTGGTTGTGGTGCTCGATAAATCAGGCATCTCTGAGGAATTCATTGACAGATGCAATGTCCCTATTTTGTGGGTGGACCACCATGAGCCGCAAGATTATATCCCCAAAGAGAAGATTACTTTTGTCAATCCTTTGGAGCACGGCCTGGAACCGTATCCGACCTGCTATTGGGCGTACCAGATCGCTGGCGCACCTGATGAATCACTGTGGCTGGTTGCCACCGGTTGCGTGGGCGACTGGCAGATTATCCCGGATGTACATGAGCGCTGCATAGAAAGTTTCCCCTCTTTCTGTCCAGAGGGAAAGGGTGGAGCTCCTGACTATCTCTTTGATGCCCCGATCGGCACTCTTGTCAAAATCTTTATGCTCAACCTAAAAGGAAAATCCTCAGATGTCTACAAATCCATAAAGACTCTTACCCGTATCAAAGGTCCTGATGAAATACTGCAGCAACAGACGCCTGCGGGACGATTCATCTATTCGCGCTACAGCAAACTCATCGGAGAGTACAATCAACTTCTGGAGCGGGTAAGCGATGCAGCTACTGGTGACCGGCTGCTCCTGTTCATCTACAATGACGTCAGTACCAGCATGACCTCATTTCTGAGCAACGAAGTTCTTTACCGATTCCCTAGGAAAGTGACTCTGATTGCACGCAAGAGCAATGGTGAATACAAGTGCTCACTACGATGCAGTCCGCCGATGTCGCTCAAGGATATCATGGCCAGTATCATACCCTCAGTCGATGGATATGGCGGTGGACACGACCAGGCCGTAGGGGCATGCATACAGGAGCATGATTTCGAAAAATTCGTGGAATTGTTACGCGAAGAGATCAAGAATGATGAGTGAATATAGTTTCTAAACATCAATCATCCACACCGCCTAAAGATGGGACCAATCCGAGACAATTTGACACAGCCTCGATTGGAGGAGGGTATGCACCCGCATACGCTGACCGACGAGCAAAGTAAGCTGCTGACCAACGGGAGCAGAAAAGTCGGCGGTGTGGATGGCAGGAACAAAAGATTTATAAGAAGGCAATATGTCCTTTGTGATACGCGTCCGTAGTACAATGGCTAGTATCCCGGCCTTCCATGCAAAATGTTTTTTTTGCGAAGAGAGCCGGTGATCCGGGTTCGAATCCCGGCGGGCGCATTTCTTTGAAATGCTTCTTGAGATTCGAACGTCTTCAGAATCAAACATTCTTCGACCTTTC
Organism: uncultured Methanosarcinales archaeon; assembly: GCA_964565095.1. Taxonomy (GTDB): domain Archaea; phylum Nanobdellota; class Nanobdellia; order Woesearchaeales; family DATGWN01; genus CAZMDB01. The sequence continues at coordinate 10,523 of CAZMDB010000048.1, forward strand.
GTTCTACAAACTTCAAGGAATCCCGGCGGGCGCATACCCTTTGGTCGCGCACCCTTGGGATTCTAACATCATCGGGAACAAAGTTCCCTCGACCTTTTGTAGACAAGCTACTGCAAAGAACCCAGGCTGTTTCTTGTTTTAATCAACTGAAC
>CAZMDB010000049.1:0-10662 GCA_964565095.1 uncultured Methanosarcinales archaeon
CTGCGCTTATTGAGACCAGAGGGCTTCTTCTCCACGACCTTCTGACACAATGAATTATTATTTTACATATAGAAAATAAACCTAACTCCCATCAATTTCTCCAGATTCTACCAAAAATTATCCATATTTTTCGAAAACTTTTTAAAAACAAGAATACAGTATCTATAACTATTAAGTAGTAACTACACCGACAGAACATTAAAAAGCAATCGACGAGAAAGTTTAGATCCTGCACGAGGAGCCAAAGAGCAAATATTTAAAAAAGAGAAACAGTAGAAACGATACCTTACGCTCCCAAAAGACAATGGCAAAGAAAAAGGCGCAGAAGAAAACATTCCGTGTGACCAAGAGGATCCGGGATGCAGTCATTGCAGAAGTGGCTGGTGAGGACACCCTTAATGTAGTTGAATTTCTCAAAGGCAAAGAGAATGTCTCAGAATTCATTGTCGCTGAAGAACTGGAAGAAGAGATAAATCTGATCCGCAATAAGCTTTACCGTCTCCTTCAGGCAAACCTCGTTTCTTTCACACGCAAAAAAGATAAGCAAAAGGGATGGTACATCTATTACTGGACCCTGAAACTACAAAATGTGAAATTCCTTCATTTCGATCTCAAGCGCAAACGTCTTGATGCCTTGAAAGACCGCCTCTCCAGAGAAGAGGCAAACTTTTATTTCACCTGCTCCGACAACTGCATCCGGCTGGATTTCGATCAGGCTCTCTCATTCGATTATCACTGTCCTGAATGTGGACAGGTCCTCTCTCAGGAAGATAACCAAGAGACGATAAAAAACATCCAGGAAGAGATTGACACCCTCCAAAAGGAGGTCGAAGAGCTTCGCGCTGTGCAGTGAGCTAAGTTTTATATATGCAGCTATTCTGCCTAATCTGTATGAAGTACACACGTAACGGAGACACTGTGAAGGCTACTCCGGAACATAAGGATGATCTCTGGGTACTCTCCCAGATGATCCACGCAGAAGACTCTGTGCGTGCATCCACCATGCGCAAGATCAAGATCGGACAGGAGCCGAATATAAAAGTAGTAAGAAAACCTATGATACTCACGCTCTCGGTAGAGAAGACTGAATTCACGGGTAGCCATCTGCGCGTCCTGGGTACGATCATAGATGGGCCACAAGACATCAGTAGGGGCGACCATCATAGCTTCACTATCGAACCGCATACGACGCTAAGTCTCACCAAAGACCACTGGCCTCGTTATCTTCTTGATAAACTCCATAAATCCACCAAGCATCCCACACGCATCTTGATTTGCGTTTTTAGCAGAGAAGATGCGACTTTTGCCATTGGATCGGACCACGGTTACCACATTCTCAGCTCCTTGAAAGGGAACATGCCGAAAAAGGCTGATGTATCCCACATGTCCTCTGATTTTTTCTCAGAGATTGCTGAGTCTCTAACTGAGTATGTCACACGCTACAAGGTAAAAAGCATTCTTCTTGCCAGTCCTGCCTTCTGGAAGGAGTATTTGGTGGAGAAGCTCAGCTCGCTACCTGTTAAGATTGTGACAAGCGCAGTCAACGCTGGAGGTGAGCAGGGCGTCATTGAAGTCCTTAAGCGTCAGGAAGCGCGGGAAGCGCTCTCCGATGTGCATGTTGCTGACGAATTGATTCTTGTTGAACGGATCCTTTCGGCTCTCAGTAAGGATGAGCCGGTTGCCTACACGCTCAAGGACTGTGAGTTTGCTGCTGAAGCAGGAGCAATAGATACTCTATTGGTTACCGAAACCTATATTGGACAACAACGCCAGGAAGGCTCCACAGAGCGCATCGAGAAACTGATGCAGGATGTGGATAAGGCTAACGGAGATGTCCACTTGATCGGAAATCATGAGGGTGGCCGGAAACTTGATGGCTTAGGTAGCGTCGCTGCATTATTGCGGTATCCAATCCAGTGAAATGCTGTTGACCCGCTCAACAATATAGTTCTCTTGAAATACATCCTGCAGGAACGGCACCACATTTGCATAAGTACGTGTCCGCTGCGCGTACAACCTGTCATTAAGGACAACAGCTTCGGGATACTTGAGACGGAAAGCTTCCGCATCCTCACCAGCATCCTCAGGGGGGCCCTGATGCTCGTACACCTCTGGAATACTTCCCTGAGGTATATGCAATAACAATACCACAGTACCCTGCCCGTCCCACCAAAACTCATGCGCATACACCACAAAGGCCGCTTCCTCGAGGCGCCGGACAACATACTCTGCCGCTTTGCGCATCTTTGCCCCGACCACATCCTTTTTCCCTTCTAGGGCAGTCATCGCCACTGCATAGACTTCCTCCTCGGGTGGATGCCATGATTCCGGACTCAGCTGTGGTGCGGTAAACCAGGATGCAGAAGGGGATGACAGAAAATGGGCGCAACTCTCCCGGAGGCGATCGTAGGTCGCTTGCTCCAGCGCTGCAGCCGCATTCCTGGTCGGGTCTACTGGATCAATCACTACAAGTGGGCAGGATCGCTTAGCCGGATCCAAGGCCAGATATGCAGCTTCTGTAGTAGCATACTGTTCTTCTGGATCCACCACCTGACATTCTTTCCATGAGGCCACTTCTCTCATACACTGAAGCAGCCCCCCATAATGCAGAACAAGGATATCCAGCACATGACCGGAGATCCCTCCTATATAACTTTCAGCGCCATAGACACGGATCGATTTGCAGAAAGCTTTTGCCAACCGGATATGATCATGCAATGGCAGACCCTCCACCTTCTTTGCAATTTCCTGCCCCTGCACCCACAACACATGAAGATAGGAACAGTCAGTCACATTAGTGGCCTCCTCAGGACTTGAGATCGCCCTGACAGGCACTATCTCATAGGCAATTCCATCTTCCTCCTTCTGGAAATAATCACGGCTGCCATGCACCCGCATGAATTGCATCGGGTCCAAAGCCTGCTCAAGAATATCCGATAACTGCTCATCGGGATAGGGATCACTGAAACGGACAAAGACATCTGCATCGAAATCACCTGCTAGGTTCGTATTCTTGGCCAAAGACCCTCCCAGAACCACATCTGCTTCGACCCCGGACTCTGACAGTCGGACGCGGATACTCTCTATCATCCTACTGACACGTGCGTGTGCGGCTGATTGAGCCTCTTGGTTAGGTTGTATCCGTGGAAGGACTGTCTCCACCAGCCCGCGCAGTTTGTCATCCTGTAACGATAGCATGCCTGCAACAGAACACATCCTCATTTAAATACTAACCGGCAGAATCTTTAAATATGGATTACGGCCTCTGCTTATCGATGACGTTTATCGACGTAGTTTTCCCCTCAGAGAATGAAACTGCATTCTGCAAGAGAGCTTGCCAGTTAGGGACCACGTATGTCTGCTTCGTCTACGAATTTGGAACAGACCTGAAAAAGGCGCGCAAGCGCCTTGATTCTCTTGATGTCATCACAGCCGTGCTGGGACTTAAAGTGCCCTACACGATCACACCGCAGCAGGCAGCAAAACTACGGCAACAAGGTATCCTGCTTTTTCATCAGGCAGACCCACAACATCTACGTCATGTGATAGACCGCAGGCGTGCTGACATTATCTACCACCTTGAAGCCACAGGGAGAAAGGAATATACCCATCATCGTAACTCCGGCATGAATCAAGTGATTGCGAAAATCCTCAAAGACAAAGACTTATTGTGGGGGATCTCCTTCGAAGCTATGTTGACCAGCATGCGTAATGACCGGGCACATGTTTTCGGCAGGATCATGCAGAATATGAAACTGCAGAAAAAATACGGATTTTCTAGCACCCTAGCCAGCTTTGCGACTCATCCTGACCACATGCGCGCTCGAGGAGATCTGCAGAGTATTCTCATCGCCCTTGGGGCAGATCAGAAGAGAGCAAAAGAAGCTATCAATGCATTAGGGAAAAAGAAAAAATAGGCCATTGCTTAGGCCTTTGTCTTACGATAAAAATCTCCATATAACTTGTAACTGCCCATTATCATTGCTGGGAACAAAAACAGTGACACCAGAACAGACAATCCATACAGCACGAGTGCAGTCACTATCCCGCTATTGAAGAGCGCCATAATATTCCCATTGAGCACCTGAGGCATCACGCTTGCTGCTGAGGCTATCCCGACAAGCACCGCGATCAGTCCCAGAATCACTGATGGTAGCCCATAAATCACAAATACGACCATCGCCTTGATCATCTCCAGCAGATAGTTCCAGAAGTCCTTGAAAGTGAATCTGAACGCACTGCTTATATCAAAACCACGTCCAAGCTCTCCCCGCTCGGATAACTGCATGAACAAAGCCATGATGACCAATCCAGCAACGATGCTGAGCACAGATACAGCCAACACACCGATCACTGGCAGAAATCCCAAGAAAGCGTTGATCAAGCCCAACAGCCCGCCCCAGACGAGAACGACCAGGAACATCTTGAGTCCGAGGATGAAATTCTCTCCCCACAAGCCCCACGCGGGAATCTTTTTCTCTCCATTGATCGCACTGCGCAGTACCCGTAGCAGGTATCCCAAATAGAACACCCATCCGACTACAGGTATCAGTAGCACAAGAAAATAGAAGTATCGGCCCCCGCTAGTCCAGGGAAACCGTATTCCTTCACCTATAGTTGCCATAATATCCCCTCTATTGCATAAATATCCACCCAAAGATGGATTTATTGCTTTTTTAGTATCCTATCTATATAAATCTGACTGCAAGTAGTTCCACAGGAAATGAAGGGGTTCCTGCGCCAATTGGGATGCTTTTGTACGTTTTTCCATACTAATACCCTCCCCTTCTCGTCGAGAACACTAAATTATTCCACAGGAAATCAAGGGGTTATAGCGATTGGAAAGTATACTCCTCAAAATAACAGCATTTATAAAGAAATACATATACCCTTTATAAACGGGGGTTTACGACCATGAATAACAAGAATATCGAGATTGTCAATATCGTAGTATCTACATCCCTTGAGCACGATGTACCGCTCGAGAAGATGGCAGCCACACTGCCAAACACCGAATACAATCCTGAGCAATTTCCTGGCTTGGTGCTGCGTATCAAAGAGCCCAAGACATCCGCACTCATTTTCTCCTCGGGGAAGGTGGTATGCACAGGAGCACGTACCCTCCAGAAAGTGGAACAGTCCATCGAACAGATTATTAAGGCGCTTGAAAAGATCAATGTGAATATCAGCATCAAGCCCGCAATCAAGATCCAAAATGTCGTAGCCTCCGGAAACATCAATATGGATCTGAACCTCAATAATCTTGCCATGCAATTGGAGAACACAGAATACGAACCTGAACAATTCCCCGGCCTGGTATATAAACTCATGGAAGCCAAAGCGACATTCCTTCTATTCTCCAACGGAAAAGTAGTCTGTACAGGCACCCGTGGTGAAGAGGAAGTGTATGTGGCACTTGAAAAACTGATTTCACGTCTCAAGGAACTGGGAATCAAGGAGCGGGAATAAGCATCTGCCCGACTAGTCCGCGATTTATTTCGGGCTGCACAAAGACATAATCAATAAATATAGAGTGGAGACTCTCGATATGGATACAGCAGAACAGATTACCAAATTCAAGGAATTTATCGAAGAATCATATTATGACGTACTGCTCAAAAATCTGGCAGCTGGCCATCATTTTCTCATCATCGATTTTGGTGAACTTTCGAAATTCGATCCGTTTATTGCTGACGCTTTATTAGATCAGCCTGATGAACTTGTAGAAGCTGCTCAACAATCATTGCTTCAGTTCGATCTGGATGCTGAAGAATGCAAAAGAATCAAGATACGGTTCATGAACCTTCCGCAGAAAGAGAAGGTGTTGATCCGTGACCTGCGATCAAGTCACATCGGAAAACTTATCCTGGTCGAAGGATCTGTGCGTCAGAAATCAGATGTACGACCACAAGTCAAAACTGCAAAATTCGAATGCCCTTCCTGTGGTACCAACATCGAAATACAGCAGACGGACCAAAAATTCAAGGAACCCAGTAAATGTCGCAGTTGTGGCAGAAAAGGGCGCTTCCATCTTCTCTCCAAAGAACTGGTGGATGCACAAGGTATCGTTCTTGAAGAAGCCACCACGGACCTGGAAGGTGGCGAACAGCCGAAACGAATCAATATTTTCCTCAAAGATGATCTTGTCTCGCCAATGACTGACAAACGCACCAACCCGGGAACTTCTATCCGTGTAGTTGGTGTACTCAAAGAAGTTCCAAGGACTGCTCGCGATGGGGGAAAACTGACAAAATTCGATCTCATTTTTGAAGCTAACAGCATTGAGCCTCTCGAAGAGGACTACATCGACGTCACCATCACGGCTGAACAGGCTGAGGAGATTATCGAGCTCTCCAGAGACCCCAAGGTCTACGAGAAGCTTATCAATTCTATTGCTCCTGGTATCTATGGCCATGATCTGGTCAAGGAGGCCATCCTGCTGCAATTCCTGGGAGGTTGTCTCAAAAAACGCAGCGACGGTGTCAAGAGTCGTGGCGATCTGCATATCTTGCTCATCGGTGATCCAGGTAGCGGTAAATCTCAATTGCTCAAGCGCGCCTCTGTCTTTGCTCCCAAGAGTAAATATGTATCAGGAAAGGGGACCAGTGGTGCTGGACTGACTGCCGCCGTCGTACGTGACGAATTCATGAATGGTTGGGCACTTGAAGCTGGTGCGTTGGTATTGGCAAACCACGGTGTTTGTCTGATAGACGAGCTGGATAAGATGACCACTGAAGACCGCAGCGCGATGCACGAAGCACTGGAGCAGCAGACAGTCAGCATCAGCAAGGCCAATATCCAGGCGACTCTGCACTGTGAAACAAGTGTGCTTGCTGCGGCAAACCCAAAACTAGGACGATTCGATCCCTACGAAGACATCGCAAGGCAGATCGACCTGCCTCCTGCGCTGATCAATCGTTTCGACCTTATATTTCCTATCCGGGATCTTCCTGATAAGGAGCGGGATACGATTCTTGCTGACTTCGTACTCAAATTACACAAGAGCAGCAAGACCAAAGAGCCTGATGTCGAAACCGACCTGCTACGCCGCTACATCATCTATGCACGACAGAACTGCAGACCGGATATCTCTGAGTCCGCACTCGAAGCCATCAAGGAGTTTTATGTCAAGATGCGCAACTGCACCCAGGCTGAGGACACAGTCAGTTCGGTCCCTATCTCTGCCCGACAACTGGAGGCTCTGGTGCGCCTGACTGAGGCTTCTGCCAAGACCCGCCTTGCCAAGAAAGCGACACGTGAAGATGCGCTGCGGGCGATATCTCTTCTTCAGTACTGCCTTAATCAGATCGGCGTCGACCCAGAGACGGGAAACATCGACATCGATAAATTCCAAGGCGGTGTCCGTAGCAGCGAACGCTCCAAAATAATCAATATCCGTGAACTCATCAAAGAATTGGAAGAAAAATTCGGCAAGCTCATCCCAGTAGAAGAGATTATCGCCGCAGCGGCGCAAAAAGGCATCGACTCTGACAAGGTCGAAGAAGCTATAAACAAGCTTAAGTTATCCGGTGATGTGTATGAGCCAAAACGCGGATTGATATCACGAATATGAAAATGGGACCGGAAAAACCTGAACAGAAAGAGACACGCCCTGAACGACAGATTGCACATATCCTGAGTATCCAGGATCTCAGGGATGGAGAATATAAGGTGCAAGATGGATGGAATCCCAACTATGTACGCACCACCTGGGGCGCAAAAGTAGCCCGTGTCCATCTAGTGGGAACTGTGGTAGATAAGCAAGAACAGGGGCAACGGTTTAGTATCGACGATGGAAGTACACCGATCGAGATGCGCAGCTTTGATCCTATTCCACACTTTGAAGCATTCAATGTAGGAAGTATTATCCGGGTGATTGGAAAACCTCGTATGTTTAATGATACGTTGTATATCGCACCCGAGATTATACGGGTGCTTGACGATCCCAAATGGGTGCGACTGCACAACGCGTACATAGAGAAACTTGCTGAACAACGCACGCCTTTCTCCGAAGAGGAAGGTGTTGAACTCAACCACAATGATCTGCAGGAAACACAGGATGATAATAGTGACATCATTGAGCTTATCGAAGGATTAGACAAGGGAGATGGGGTCACCAAACAACAGATTGTGGATATCCTCAAAGAAAAGACTGAGGTGGATGATCCGGTCAGCACGTATGAACGTCTACTATTGCATGGGGAGATTTTTGAGATCAGGCCTGATGTGGTCAAGGTACTCAAATAATCAATACAGTAAAGGTGTCACCATCACTTCTATGACTCCTGCAAGAATGATCAGGAGCGCGGATAGCACTGCAAGTTGGAACGCATCATAGAGTACTTTTTTGCCTCTTTTGGTAGAGATATCGTGGTTCATCACTGCAATCGACAAGATACCCCCCGCAAGTCCTGCGATAAAATATGCTCCTATCTCAGGTATTCCGTGCAAAAAATAGCGCAAGAATGCCCATCCAAAGGCAAATACCCCTGACACTTTGGACAACGCTTCAGTCACAAACATGCCTATGGCATAGGCGACTATAGAGCTATTCCATACTATTATGGTAAGCGCACCGAATCCGTACAGGAATGAGAGCGCCAGGCTCAGTAGCAGTACCACCATATTATTGGCAACGATATCCGCCAGTACTCCTCCTAGGGTCATCCGCCCATTGATCGAAGTCACAGTCGCTTCCTGCGCCGAAAACAAAACCTCCTGCAAAGAGGCAGGCATGAGAAAATACAGGAGCACGTAGCCGGCAGTAATACCGATAAACAGACATAGAAGCCCAAAGGCGACATGTCCATACTCATCAAGAAAGCTGCTCTCAGTCAGGAACAGATCCTCGTGGGCCTCCTCATTCTTGAGCAGGCCGTGCATGAATGGCACGCAGACAGCCACTGTAAAAAACACCATCGCTATACTGGCATATTGCTGAAAGAATGCATAAGCCAAAAGTCCTGAAACCACTGCATAAAAAAGCCCGACAAGCGATAACCTCCAGTAGCTTTGGCGTATCTGCGCCGGGTTGATCAGGCTTTCGATCACCATAACCCCTTTTATGACACACTTCCTTTTAATACTTGCCATCTTGGAGGCTTTATTAAAACACCAACTCATTTAAGCAGGATCAGGAGAACCCTTGTTACATAAAGCTCCACAAGGTCAGTAATATAGTGATTTCTAAGGACCTACAGCCCCACTCGACGACAAACATGCGCTACGGACCAGTCTAAAACACAGAACCTCGCCTTAGTAGATATCAAGTTTTAACAATAAGAAACACCTCTCACCCTAACAATCCTAAAGATTGCATCCATATTTCAACAAGGCATCCTCTCAGTCTCTAGAATAAATTTTAACCCGGTAATGCTTAAGACACACCTCACATATCAGGGGATGTTGTGTGTAAAAACCTTTATCCATAATCACACTGTGTATTGCCATATATTTAAAAATAAATTATTGGTCATGCTGAAAATGCAGAGAAAAAGTAACTGAACCATGAAATGGAGTTGCGCTGCTTAAGATAAGTCAAAGAGGGCGCAGACGCCAATACATACCCGGAATATTTATATACGGTAGTCAATTTTCAGACTGCTATGGATTACGAACAAATGCTGTCAGAGGGTATTGATGCGTTACCTCAGGCCGTCAAGACACGTGAACGTTTCATCATTCCAAAAGTGAAGGGACATGTGGAAGGCAATAAGACGATCATCACAAATTTCAACCAGATAGCGCAGACGTTGCGCCGCCCGAAGGAGCACGTGGTCAAATTCCTTCTCAAGGAAGTCGCCGCCCCTGGTGATTACCGATCATCCGAATTGATCCTGGGAAGAAAAGTGCCTTCGACGCAGATAAATGAGAAAATCAAGAAATATGCAGACACTTATGTCATCTGCAATGAATGTGGAAAGCCTGACACTAAATTGACAAGGGAGAATAACATCAATTACCTTGTATGCCAAGCTTGCGGCAACAAACAGGTGGTCCGTGGATGAGTATCATAGCCAAGAGACATACTTCGCCTGCTGGTGAGCTGATCATTGCTGCGTGCGATGAATCTTGCCTTGGCTCCACCTTTGAAGAAGGGAGTATGCAATTGGATTGTTCCCGTCAGTTTTTCGGAGGCGAAGAGATCGATGCATCTACTTTATCAAAACTCCTGAAGAAAGCCAAAACAGCCAACCTCATCGGAGAAGAGACTGTAGCGGCGGCAAAGCAAGCCAATATGATCGACGATGTGAAGATGATCGATTCTGTGCCATACGCACACCTGTACCGCATCGATGAATAGGCTTATTTAAGAGTCATCTGTTTTTCTGTCACAAGCCCGAATACATCACTCACCTGCATCTCCAGAATATGTAGTGTATCCATAAGATACTCTGGCAACCGGTACTGTCGTGCCAATTCCAGAGATGGCTTCATATATTTCAGCACTGAACCTTCTGTAACCGTCAACACCAGCTTTCCTCCGCAGGGACAAGCACCTAATAAAGGCGGGCGACGGTATGTTGTGTTGCAGGAAGTGCAACGGAATTTCTGCTGCCCATACCTACGTAGATTTCCTTTGATGTCCTTCAGAAAATGTGTCTCAATAACTATGCGTGCTACATCATCTGCATCCACCGCCCTAATTTTATCACTCAGATG
>CAZMDB010000050.1:0-10348 GCA_964565095.1 uncultured Methanosarcinales archaeon
TTCCTAAAAATGTGAAGAGCAATTCATGCTCAATAACATCAAGGTATTTCTTGAATTGAACATACGTGTGCACATTTTTTGCACAATCCCAAGCAAATGCAAAAGCAGTCCGATCAAGAAAAAAATAGAATAGGATGTGGCTGCTTTTGCTCTTGATATTCCCCTCATCCTCGACAACACAATTCGTCGCAATCTGCCATCTGCGTTTGAGCAAACATGCTTTTCCTGTGTACGATTTGTTGAACACTAATGAAGAGATTCTTCTATCTGAATACTGTGTATCACAAAACAGAAGAGAAGCTGCTTCCAGCGCGGTGTCTATCAAAATTGGAAGGATGTGACACACACATTTTTAAATATCAAAGTGTTCAGAGCAGACATGAACCGGAAGAGGATTATTATTCTATTATTTTTGAGCCTGGCTCTTTCTACGATTCTCCTTTCTGCAGCATCAGCAGAGCACAGCATGAGGCGGGAGATGAAGCTTCTGGCGGTAAGCCAGATCTCTTCGACGCAAATGCGTGGCAGCATAGCTCAATTGGCTGTAGAGGTGGTCCCAGGAACCGGTAGGATATTCATAGAGACTTTCCCGTTGACCAAAGTCGATACACAGATATCAGCGCGTATCGCCAAGGAGATTGCATGCGATTTCGTTGATGTAGATTGCAGGCAGTATGATTTTATCTATACCATCAAGAGCGGAGCCCCGACCATAGGGGGGCCTAGTGCGGGAGCAGCGATCGCCGCCCTGACCGTGGCGGCACTCGATGATCTTCCTGTAGATCAAGGGGTGACCATCACAGGAACAATCAGTTCCGGAGGATTGGTCGGGCCTGTGGGAGGTGTGCTGGCGAAAATGCAGGCAGCCGCTGATGTGGATGAATTGCATACGGTACTCATTCCGTATGGAGAGCGCTATGTGGTCAATAGCTCTCTCAACGGTTCGATCAACGTAAGTGTGAATCAGACAGTCCAGCAGAACAGGTCGCAGGATCAGATAGATGTGGTAGCGCTGGGAGCGGATCAAGGGGTTGATGTGGTGGAGGTCTATTCATTGCGGCAGGTTGTCCAGGCGCTCACAGGATCCTCGTACGCGGTAGATGAGGCTGATATAGTTGTTCCGCAATTCTATAGTGATATCATGGGTTCCCTGGCAGAGGATCTGTGTGCGCGCGCCTCTGCGCGAAAGACTGATGTGGATTCTCGGCAGATACGTAATCTTAGCGCAGTCAATGTGAGCGGCGTGGGAGAAGAGCAGAACCTGACGGGGATCTATGCTCGTGGCAGTCTATTGCTGAATAGTAGTGCCAGTGCCCTGGATATGGAGCAGTACTATTCCGCAGCATCCTATTGTTTTGGAGCAGGTCTGCAGTTCGGTTATCTTGGATGGCTGTTGTCGGACAATGGGACAATCCGCGAGGCACTTGAAACGACCAGGCAAGAGATACAGGAATATGAGGCGCCAGAGGTCGGGACGATCACCGATCTTCAGACATCTATGCTGGTGCAGGAACGGATAATCGAATCGCAAGGGTACGTGGAGGAAGGTCTGGAATCGCTTGACGAAGGAGACGTTATTGGCGCGCGCTATAATCTGGCTTATGCGCAAGAGCGTTTCTATAGTGCCCGCAGCTGGGCTAGTTTTTTCGATGCTCCCGGTCATCAGTATGATATTGATCGTGAAGGTTTACGGCAGGCATGTGCGCTGCGCATACAGGAAGCGCAGGAGCGCCAGCAGTACGTTGGGATCTATCTGCCCTTCCCCCAGGAGACCACGGAAGCGCAGGATCTTGAAGAAGCTGTGCAAAAGCAGCAGCAAGGACAATACCCGCTCTGTATCTTTTATGCTTCCAAGTCGAAGGCGTATTATGATCTGCTCATAGGGGCTCTTGGAACAGATGAGAATCAGGCCGAAAAGCATCTTGATGTGCGGCTGGATATCGCACGACAGCAGATACAGGAGCAGATAGCTGATGAGATATTTCCTATTGCTGCCTTCAGCTATATGGAATATGCGGAATCCCTGGGCGCTACAGATACGTACTCGGCGCTTTTATATTCGCAGTATGCTATCGAGTTGGCCGATATCGACATTTATCTTGATGGTGCGGCACCAGAGAGTCAGGATAGATTCCATGTGGATCAGATACAGAGCAGGGAGTCGTTCCTGCTGGGCATGATCTTCGGATTGGTGGCAGGTTTGGTCTTTTACGCTGTGGATAAGATGATACTTGGCAGAAGGAATAAGTCAAGGGATAAGTGAACAATGCTTTCTCCATCAGGTCCCTCCCGGTCACGCAAGCAGTTCTGAACAGAACACAGTATCTCCGAACACTTTTTCCTCACAATTGAATGCACCTACTTGAAAATGTAAAAATATACTTCCACAGAATTGTTTGATTTTGTTTCAAAATCGAACTTTGAAAATCTTTGATTTTCAATTGCTGCACAGCAGTTTTTGTTCGTATTCTGCCATTACACCCAAACTTAGGTTTGCGTGTACAAAATACGTGTTTCGTCTTGAGGTGGATGTGTATTTTAAGAGACTTTTTTTGGTGCATTTAAGAGTAGTAATTATTCTTTCCGAGATACTGGAACAGGCAAAACATTTAAAAAAGGGGAGAGGTTGCTCTGTTGCAGAGGACCCGTGGTTTAGTTGGCTATAACGCTGCCCTTACAAGGCGGAGGTCGCCGGTTCAAGTCCGGCCGGGTCCATATTTCTTATTTGGAGCAGCATACTTGAAAAATGGCAAGTATTATGAAGGTCGTCTATACTTCAATGTGCATGCCTGGCAAAAAGGATGTTGAGACATTCTATGATCGGATCTCCGGCGACTATGCAGATCATGATGAGCGTGTATGTGATGCGATACTTGAGCACTTCATACGCACGCATCTTCCTGCGCATCAGGATCTTGAGATTCTTGATGCAGGCGGGGGGACGGGGCGGTTCGCGCTGCCTCTGCTACGACGGAACATGCGGGTTGTGCTCACAGATATCTCAGAAGGGATGCTGGCGCGTGCCAAAGAACGTCTGGATGGGATGAGTGCTGTCTCCTTCCTGCAGGAATCGGTAACCGACATGACGCACCAGAAAGATGGATCCTTCGATGCTGTCCTCATGATGAACGCGATCCTTGATTACTGTGGAGATTATGCAAAGGCTATCTCTGAAGCTTACCGTGTTCTCAGGAAGGGCGGAGTCTTTATTGGAAACGTGAACAACCGTTTTGCTTACTGTACGAAGCATGAACTTAAAGACGGGAATTATAGACGCTTCGAACAGAACATGAAGACAGGTGATCGGTACATAGTGTGGGGCAATCAGGACAAGGGGCATATAAGCCACGAATTTACGTTGGATGAGCTCAAGGAGGCATTGGAATCTTTTGATGAGGTCAAAATATTAGGAGTATTCAACCTGATGGACAAGTACGAACATGATAGTATCGTAGACAAAGATGCATTCATTCGTCTGCAGATAGCATTTGCTGAAAAATCAGAATACATCAACTGCTCTCAGGATTTCTTCTTTGTCGCAAAAAAATCATAATCAGCATCCGTGGCTACCCATGGATTCTTAAACTTGAGCGACACTACCTGCATCAGTGATATCCTATAAGAAAGAACTGTGGTTTGAGGTCCCCAAGCGCCGTGGATTTGTGCATATCACTCCTCAGGTGGAGAAGTGTCTCGTAGAATCAGGCATCCGGGAAGGAATGGTGCTGGTCAATGCTATGCATATCACTGCCAGCGTATTCATCAACGATAATGAGGCGGGCCTTCACAGTGATTTTGAACAATGGCTCGAAAGTCTCGCCCCTGAAAAACCACATTCGCAGTATCGGCATAATCATGCAGAAGACAACGCAGATGCACATCTGAAACGATCGATCATGGGACGCGAAGTGGTGGTGGCAGTCACAGAAGGGAAACTGGATTTTGGTCCATGGGAGGAAATCTTCTATGGAGAATTCGATGGGATGCGCCGTAAGTGTGTTTTGGTCAAGATTATCGGGGAGTGATCACTTCAACAGGATCCTGAAGAACCGCAGCGTATCACGGATCGGATGGTACGTGCTCTTCTCGGTGCCATAGATGGTAGAGATAGGTATGCTACGGATTTTCTTCTTGCGTCGTGCCAATTGGATCAGTATCTCAGACTCATATTCATATCCCGCACTTTCGCCGTCGGTGGGATTTACGGCAGACAGGCGCATCGCCCGGAATCCGGACTGAGAATCAGGAATGAAGGTGCCCAGCTTCTTGCTCAGCAGATAGGATGATACCGTATTGGACATCCGTCGTATCAGTGGCATTTCCTGACTTCTCTTTCTTGCTCCAATCACCATATCGCCATCTTTGAGGGCAGAGACAAGCTCCGGTATGAAGCGAGGATCATGCTGGCCGTCAGCATCGATAGTGACAGCAATCTCATAACCGTGCTTCTCCGCGTATCTGAGCCCCTTCTGGATGCTATACCCCTTGCCCCTGTTCTGTGGATTCCTGAGGATTTTTGCTTTCTCCTCCCGCGCAGTCGCCACAGTAGTATCCGTAGAACCATCATCGATGACAAGCAGATCGAAGCCCACTTTCCTGCAGTCGCGTATGACTTGTCTGATGTGAGCATCTTCATTATATGCTGGGATCAGTACCAGGACGTTTGCCATAGTGTGAGGATAGATGGACCCAGCTTAAAAATCCTCCGCCAAGGGCAATAATATAGTAGAGCAAGCGCATCAGGAGAACTCCTGCCGTGGCAACCGGTGCGGGAATACCGGCTAGCGTATAGACAAGCACCAGTGTCCCTTCAGTTACGCCTATACCGCCAGGTACAATAGGAATGTCTGCGGCAAATGCTCCTATAGAGACCACAAGAAAGACGACCCGGAACGGGACATTATGCCCGATAGCCAGAAATGCCAGGTACGAGGCCAGAATAAACATGAGACGTGCTGTCACCGAGATGAGGAAGCTGAGGAACAAGAGAGAAGGTGTGCGCATAAGGTTCTTTAGTGCGGAATAGAAACGCGAATAGCTGGCATGGAGGTACTGCTGGAAGGCAGCCCTGTCGTGCTTGAAAAAGCTGTAGAACTTCGATATCAGCCGGAAGATCCAGGGGCGGAAAGCGTGGGATACGGCAAAGAGCAGGACTATTGCCGCAAGTATACCTAAAGTGAAGGCGGAAATCCAGCGGACGCTTTCCCCGAAGGTGCTTGCAGAATGCAGAGAGACAAGGAGCAGAGAGACCAAGAATGTGCTTATGAGACCCACATAGTTGAGGATTTTCTGGAAGAGGATGCTGGCAAGGTATCGGCTTTTTTTGCCGCCATACAACTTTTTCATATAGTAGGCGCGAAGGGGTTCTCCTCCGAAGTTCGCACTCGGAGTCAGCGTGTTGAAGAGAATCCCCGTCCACATGACAGGCAGAGTCCGCAGGTAGGATACCTTTTTGATGCTGCGTAGCGCAAGATCCCAGATGAGATGCCAGAGAAGAATCATAGTGAGGATCGAAAGTCCACTTCCAAGCACAGCCGCAGGGTCAGCACCCATGATATTGCCCATGATCTGTGAAAGGTCCATCTGGAAGACCGCGTAGGCGATGAGTGCTAGGACAGCAAAAAATGCCACGCCCTTGAAGATATGCTTGAGTTTCATGACAGGAATATGTAGATGTGGCGCTTTTTATATCTATCAGATGCATGCTGTTGTGTTGGCGGTTCTTAAGTGGAGAGTCCAGACGACAGAGTAATACCTGTAATAAGATTTTTAAGTCGTGCAACATCCCCCTTTTTTGGCAAGCAGAAATACTAGGCAGAGGCAGAATGATTATGCGATTTGAAGGCGTACCTTTTGTAGGAGCAAGTGCTCAATGCATGTATGTGAATCCTCGCAGTGAGGGAGGCATTGTCTTCCACTCTCCTGCTGGTGTCATACCCTATGATGCAGAGCATCTACACGCCTATAGGAATCGTTTCTCCCACATGCTTGCGCTTGGCAATTCCCCCAGGCTTGCCGATATCGGTGTTCTTGTTCCCGAGCATCTGGTCTCAGCTATGTCTCTGGCAGGAATATATGACGCGGATGTTGTTCTCGAGAACAGGATCGTGAGTGAGCGGGTTCCGCTGGTAATGCATGGGATCTTCGGTAGGATACCGAAGGATTGGAAAGCCGCCACGTTGCCAGTCATGGACACTACCAGCGGAGATTACTATGACCGATTCTCCCAGGTGCAGACTGTTGATCCGGCTACCTACAAGGTGACAGAACCCTTTGAATACTGGTTGACTGGCATGCGAGGGATGGAAGTGACACCGTCAGATACCCTTGAGATCATCATGCAGGAGCTCCCGCCAGCCGCCGATCGTTACCATCTTAGGCCACTGACGTTCGAATCAGGCGATGTATATGCAGAGGCAACAGAACATGTACACGCCCGCGGACTGGCAAGAATGCCTGCTGTGATGCGTGTGTTCCGGAGATATCTGAGGTTCTTCCAGGGTCCCTTGGGGGGCTACATACGCGTAAGCAAGGATCCGGAAGAGGTTGTGCGACAGATGGTTCCGCAGTATAAGTTGAGTAGGAATGAGCCATTTGCTCATGCAGTTTTTTCCGATATACCTGCTGAGCTTCTCGCATTCTGGCCAGGTAAGCTAGAGGGGAGGTTTGTCTTCTATGACTTTGGAGGCGGTCATGCAGGGCGTCTGGAAATGTTGAGGGCCTTGAATGAGGAGGGGCTGGTCAGACGGAAACGTAAGCTTAATAAAGCTGTCCATAAGCCTGTGTTACAGGGACCTGTGGTCTAGCGGTTATGACGCCACCTTCACAAGGTGGATGTCCCCGGTTCAATTCCGGGCAGGTCCATCTTCTTATTCTTTCCTTCCTAGGCCAAAAATAGTCTTAAATTTATCCTTAGTCCGGTTGATAGACGAGAAAACATATACATTTTTAAATCACTACCAGTTCCTGGTAATTCTTATGCCATTCGCAGAATACGCACAGGCTCCTCTTGTGGAGCGCTATCGCTGCCTGAGCAAGCAGTATACGCACGCCGTCCGGGAAATCATCCAAGACGCAGAATACCAACACGTTAAGGCCGGCAAATCCCGGTCGTTAGAGCGGATCGGGATAGGATTCCTTGTTCGGCCCTATAAGCACAGGGATACCCTCACCGAAGGCGTGGATACCCGGATCGAAGGAGGAAAAACCTATTTTGATGGATTGCAGCCAACCCGATGCGGCATTGTCTTCAACATGCTTGGATATCCCCAGGGAGACGGATTCCTGCTCAGTCACGCCGATCGCAGTCTCATACTTCGTGCAGGAAGACAAGTCTCGCAATTGGGAAACGTTGCTCCCTTGGCACAACAGGTGCAGGAGATTGCAGTGTCGCACCGTGACAACCTGGCTGAAGGAGACTATCAGTCGTTTCTTGAGCAGGTTGCCAGAGGTTGCGAAGTCTACTTCGGAGATCTCAAGGCACGCCGTTAGAGTGCGATCAGCAGGATTCCGACAATCATTACAGCTACAAAGAACATCTTCATCCG
The DNA here is from genome assembly GCA_964565095.1 of uncultured Methanosarcinales archaeon. Classification (GTDB taxonomy): domain Archaea; phylum Nanobdellota; class Nanobdellia; order Woesearchaeales; family DATGWN01; genus CAZMDB01. The sequence continues at coordinate 7,548 of CAZMDB010000050.1, forward strand.
CATGTGCCGTTCATGGAAGAACAGGCCGCCAAAGAAGGCGGATATCAGCGTGGAGGTGCGTCGCATCGGGATGACCAGGGATATGAGCGAAGTCGGAAGCGCGATGGCAAGCAGGATCAGGTAATTTGAAGTGATGTTGCAGGCGTGCTGCGCAAGGATTCGGGGTCGTTTCTTGAGTTCACTCATCGTGCGGCCAACTATTCCTTTGTACAGGAGTATGATCAGCGAAAAGACGGCAATGGGTACGTAGGTGAAAAAGAAGTTCGTGTATACGCTGGAAGTATAGCTGAAGATGGTCTTGTCAAGGATGGCGAGCACAGAGATTATCACCAGCATGACGGATGCCTTGACAAAGAAGATCATTTTTTTGGACTTGAATGTGGAAAGTCCCAGATGCGGGTGCGGAAGATGATGGTGGTGTAATACCCACTCGAGTGTGAGCGTGGAGCCGATGATGAGGAATATCCCGAAGAACTGTAGTGTTGAGATGCTTTCTGCCAACACGAGGTAGGAAAGGACGATAAGCACTGCCGGGCTCAGGTTCATCAGTGGTGCAACGATAGATAGTTCGTGTTCTTTGAGGAGTGTGAGGTAGAAGTACAGAGTCGCGACCATAGCGAATGCTTTTGCGATAAAAAAGAACCAGGTTGCAGCTAGTATATCGAATTCGATGTGTTTCCAGAAGAATATGACTACAAGCAGGATTGTGAGGATAGCTTCTTCAAACGTCAACTGGAACGGCGTGCTGCGGTGCTTAAGATTCTGTTTTGCCAGGACATCCTTTGCAGCAAACAGGACTGCTGAAGCCAGAGTGAGGATAATCCACAGCATATCTTGTCGCTCAGCCTTGGGCTATATAAATATATGCATCTGAGGGTCCGTAGGCACAGGCGCACCAACGTATTGAAGCAACCGGATCAATGCCACGTAATTATGGCTCAAACAAGAAGCTCATGTAAGAAATTCCTGAGGAATCTCATGACTCGGATATTTCAGTTTCCGTTTGTGGTGAAGGTCACGGATATGCTTGATCTTGTAGGTCAGGAACTTATTGATGTCGGTACCGAAGCTCTCCAGCAGGGTTGCAGCATGGTCTCCGCTGATGTAATGCGGAAGGATCACATAGTCAGCCCCGCGGCGATAGAATTCCAGTGCATCGGCGATGTGATGTGCAGTCATGATGATGACCGCATCTCTGTTCGTTTCGCGGATCTTGTTGATGATCAGAAGGTTCGTGTCGAAGTCGGGGATTGTGGAGATGGCCATCTCGATTATTGGGATATCCAGCTCAGACAACAGTTCAATATCCTCTGCATCGCCATATTTGCAATGGACACCTTCCTTTGCCAGCTTTATTATCGTGTCAGGATTGTGATCGATCACCAGGTATGGTTTGCGCTGTCGCTTCAGGGCATTGAGGACGCTGTAGCCTGTGCGATTGTATCCGAATAGATAGATCTTATACTCCATCTTCTTGTCGTGATAATTAAGCTTGTCAATCAGCTCCTTGCGTTCAAAGAATTTCAGGTATTTCGAAAGCCGCATGTAGATGCGCGGCCCGAACATTATCCAGTACGTCGATCCGAGCATGGTAAAAATTCCGACCAGGGTGACCATTGTCATGACTTCATCATTGAGTATGCCCTTGTGCCTTCCCATGATGATGATGATCAATGAGAATTCGCTGATCTGCGCCAGGGTGATCCCTGACAGGAAACCATTGCGTTTGCTGAAGCCCAGGATGCCCATGATTCCAAGCACGATCAGAGGGGTGCAGAATAGCACGAATCCGGAAAGTACAACTGCAGGAAGAACTACGGATCCTATGTTGTCGAAAGAAAGATGTGCGGCAAGGTTGACAAAGAACATGATGATGAAGAAATCACGGATGGGGCGTACCTTGGCGTTGATCTGAGTGGCAAATGGTGTCGACGCTAGAGATATTCCCGCCAGCAACGCACCGATCTCGATGCTGAAGTTGAAGAGAGCAAATACGATAGACAGCACGAAGCACCAGGCCAGACTGAACATGAAAAGTAGTTCGCCCGACTTGGCAATCGAAGGCAGGAGCATGGGGAATACATATCTGGCGATAAGATAGATGCTGAACAGCGCGATAATACCAAAAAGGAGTGATGAGGTGAAAAAGGTCATCGAAGCTTTGCCTGAAGCGCTCATGAGCATGAGCACAAAAACAGCAACTAGGTCCTGTATGATAAGGATCCCCAGAACGATGCGCCCGTAGAGTTTGTCCAGGTCACCCTTATCAGAGAGCAATTTGATGATGATGATAGTGCTCGAGAAGGTCAGCGCGATTCCTACATAGATGGATGCCATATGCGAGAAACCCATGAGCCGGGACAGGAAGTAGCTGATGATTGCGGTAGAGAACACCTGCCCGATGCCTGCCAGAGTAGCAACCTTTCCGACGCGCTGGATCAGTTTCAGATTGAGACTCAAACCTACCATGAATAACAGGAAGGAGACACCGATCTGCGCAAATGTAGTGAAGATGTCTTCCGATTGTACTACGTTGAATACAGTGGGCCCCAGAAGGATGCCTGTGAGCATATAACCGATCAGCAATGGTTGACGCAGTCTGTAGACCGCATAAGCCACTACTGTTGCTAATATGATTACTATGCCTAGTTCACTAAAAATGTCCACTGTGAGGCTCCTCTTTTTGAAAAGACATCTGATGAAACCGATTTAAAAAGCTAACGGCACATGCCAGTATGGCACATGCCAGTATCTCCGAATGCAGAAGAGAAAATAGTGCCACCTTGGAGCAAGATTAGAAA
>CAZMDB010000051.1:0-10329 GCA_964565095.1 uncultured Methanosarcinales archaeon
GTTGCCTGAGTACAGCTTCTTTGACGTCTTCTGCAAACAGGTTCGGTGGTACGCGTATATGATCTTTCAGGGTTGTCTTGTAAAACATGGTGAATCCTCACAATATTTCCAAATGGTTCTTGGTGCGTAGTGCAATAGCCTTGCATCCACAATCTCTGACACGCTTGCGCAAATCCTTATCCTGTGTAGCGACCATGCATCCGGTCTCTTCTGCATACGCAATGATCGAATCATCCGTATGCCCCTGCCTGTCAGGCAGAATCAGGATATCCTTTTTCTTCAGTACGGCAAGCGCAAGCGAAGCCGCGTTGGCATCCTTGCCATTTCCTTCCGCAAGCCTCTTCAACTCTTCGATGGTCTCGGACACCACCGCTGGTCTCGAAGCTGGAGCGATCCTTTCAATCTCTCCGAAAAGATCAAGCCCCATCACGCCCGGAAGCAGCAGGATGTTCGTGTCAATAATGACGACACGCTCCATATACGTGAGAAGCGGCCATCCATTTAAAAAAGTTGCTATTTTCAGTAATATATCCGGCCCTCATCCTCAAATGCACAGAAATACTTATGTTCGGGATGCGGATCACATGTCTCTGTTTATCATATGTCTCAGTTGGCTTCACTCTGCAGGCTCGGAGGAATCCTTTTCCGTCTGTCCAAGCATCTCCCTGATAGACCTGACTTCTTTAAGCAAGTCGTCCATCTGGTTGTTCACTCGGGATTGCTTCCAGTTAAGGTAGGCCATGTAAAGCTGGAAAGCAAAAGCAATGAAGTAAGTGATCAGGATGAGAATGAGGGACCCACCCAAGAAATCCGGTGTAAGTTGCATGGATCTGAATCGGGATCTGCTGATTTATTAAATGTATGGTCCGGGAGGATGTCCAGAATTGCTTTGGTGTGCTAGCTACTGGTGCGGGTCATGTGATGGGCTTGTCGGCGCTCGATAGCAAACTTACGGGGCAAGCGAGCACGTCAGGGCCCATGCGTAGTGTCGAGATAATGGTATTGACAGGCATATCTCCTGACATAGTCTCTGGCTAATGCCCTTTTTCTTCCGGGTAGACTCTGCACGAAAAGCAAAAATGAGAGGAATATTTATAAATGAGGACAAACAGGATTTTCTTTCATGAAAAAGGTATTTTACGGTGTTCTGGGGGTGTTGGCAGTCATGCCAGCATTGTTGTCATTGTATTCCTGGCGTCTGCTTCCAGCACAGATGCGATTGCTTTGGCACACTCTGGAAGGAGTGCAGCAGACGGTGCCCCGCACTGTTGGGGCTTCGGTCTTACCTATAGGGGCTTTGCTTATCGCGCTTCTGGCGATCTTGATCCCCCGGCTGTTCGGTCGTCGCATCGTGAGGATACGGACAGTATTCTTCTTCTCGGTCACCATCCTGCTGCTCTTCGTGCTCTCTATGCACATGGTGTTCCTGCTTTCCAATATTCACCCATCTTTTGAAGCAAGTACTGCAACTCCTGCTATTGTAGGTGTTCTGCTCATTGCGCTAGGGTATGCGTTAGGCGTTGCCCAGCGTAGTTGGTTCACCTCTGTGCGGTCTGCCCGTGTCAGGAAGTACAAGGCGGTTTGGGATAGGACGCATGTATTGTCAGGGGGGCTTTTCATTGTTTCCGGGCTTTTCGCGTTCGGTGCAATCATTTTCCCCGAGTATATGGCATGGTTTCTCATTCTGCCCATCCTGTTGACCGGGTTGATCAGTTACGCCTACACGGTATATCTGACCAGTCGCATTGCATGAAGGTCAATTCATGGACTTCAATGCTGTGCATTTATGTTAAACACAAGCAGAATACTTAAGAATGATGTTTACTTTCTGATTTTTCCATGGAAGATCAACAGACACAGAAAAGACAGTATATCCTGTTCTATGGAGGCAGATGCCCATTCTCTCTTGCCGTCATGCCGATGATAGATTGGTTGGAAAAGATGCTTCCCGTAGATTTTGACCGTAGAGAAGTCTGGGATAATGAGGATAATGAGCGGCTGCGAGACGAATACAAAGAGGAGCTCGTCGAAGCATGTGGCCGCAAAACCATCGTGCCGGCCCTGGTTGATGTACAGGCCCGGAGGGCCATCTGCAATCCCGATTCATATGTGGATTTGAACAGATGGGTCCTGCAGGGCCTCAAGGAGGAGTAAGATATGCTGAAGAGGTCGTGCCTACAGGAGTTGATAGGTTGTGCCTGAATTGCCGGATGTTGAGCATTTTCGGATGCAGGCTGCCCATAGTGGTATCCTGTGGATGCCTATCGGACGCACGGAGGTACGCGACCCCTCTATACTTAGGGATGTATCCCAACAGAAGCTGGCAAAGGCAGTTAAATCCCGTCCATTCACATCCACCCAGAGGCATGGCAAGGCACTCTTCCTCAGGATCAAGAAGAACGGAGTGGTAGTATTTCATTTCGGCATGACTGGCAGATTGCATATCGTGAAGGGAGGGGATGATATGTCGGAGCATGCGCATGTGATTTTTCACACGAAGGAGAAGAGTCTTGCCTTCGTATGCCCCCGTAAATTCGGCCATATTTCGCTGGCGGAATCAGTCCAGGAGTACGTGGTGGAGCAAGAACTCGGAGATGACGCTCGTTGCGTCACCCGGGAGCGTTTCATGGAGGTACTGGAGGGGTCTGGAAAATCCCTTAAATCACTCCTTATGGACCAGCACAGAATCGCCGGAATCGGGAACATATATGCTGATGAGATACTATTCAAGGCAGGGATGCATCCGAGAATGCGGGCCTCGGACCTGTCAGGACCACAAAAGGATACGCTGTTCCATGCTATGCGATCAGTGCTTGAGGAAGCAATCCATGCAGGTGCCGCGGCAGAGAACATGCCAGAGGCATATCTTATACGACACAGATCGAACGAGGGAATATGTCCTCGAGATGGGAGTCGTCTGGACAGATTTGAGGTGAATGGGAGGACAACGTACATCTGCCCGGAACATCAGCAGGAGGAGTGACATGGGACTTGAAGAATACAAGAAGAAAAGAGATTTCAAGAAAACACCTGAGCCTCAAGGAGGAACATCAAGCTCTAGAGGGAGTCGACAGTTCGTCATTCAGAAACACGATGCCAGTCATCTGCATTATGATTTTCGGATCGAGGTAGATGGTGTCTTGAAAAGTTGGGCAGTACCGAAAGGTCTTTCATTGGATCCAAAAACAAAGCGGCTCGCGATGCAGACGGAGGATCATCCTCTTGATTATGCTGATTTTGAGGGAGTGATCCCCCAAGGATATGGCGCCGGTACCGTAATGGTATGGGACTATGGAACCTATCACGCAGAACATGACATAAAGAAGGCTTTGGCGGATGGAAAGGTTACCGTAGAACTGAAGGGTAAGAAAGTGGAAGGAGCATATCATCTTGTGCATACAGATGGCAGAAGATGGTTACTATTCAAGTCTGATGATGAGCATGCTGATGCTCGGAGGAAACCGACAAGTACACAGAATAGATCAGCAAAGACTGGGCGGACAATGGAACAGATTGAAAAGGCGGAGGAGCAATAAGGCGATGCAGATTTTGAACGATGTCGATAAAGAGGGGATAGAACAGGCAGATTTCCCCTCCCCATTCACTCCCATGTTGGCCAAACTGACGCACGATCAGTTTTCTGATCCAGACTGGATTTTTGAAAGGAAGCTCGACGGGGTCCGCGCTCTCGCGATGATTAGGGATGGTCTATGTCGATTGTACACTAGAAACAAAAAGGAGGTCGGCAATACATACCCTGAAGTGAGAGATCAGCTCACTGACAAGAATCTGCCCGATTGTGTGCTTGATGGGGAGCTGGTGGCGTTTGATGGAAATCTTACGAGTTTCGAGATGATACAGAACCGTATACAGGTGCGCGACCCTTCTGATGATATTCTTGAAGAGGTTCCCGTATACTACTACGTATTCGATGTAGTGTATGCGCTAGGTTATGATCTGTCAGCACTGCCCCTCTCGCAACGGAAGAAAGTGCTCAATCGCCTACTTTCTGCAGATGATCGAATCAAGATGACCGAATATAGGAAAGAGGGAGGAATCGAATTCTATCAAGAAGCATGCCGAAGGAAGTGGGAGGGGCTTATCGCCAAGCGTTGCTCGTCACGATATGTCAAGAAGCGGTCTTCAAGTTGGCTGAAGTTCAAATGTGGTAATCGGCAGGAATTTGTCATTGGTGGTTATACCAACCCGCGCGGAGCAAGGCACGGGTTCGGAGCTCTCCTACTGGGTTACTATAAGGATAGAGAGCTACGGTACGCCGGCAATGTCGGCACCGGGTTTGATGATGCGTTTCTCAAGGAGTTCCATAAGAAGCTTACAGAGATAGAACGCAAGACCTCCCCTTTCGTGGATGAAGTGGAAGGGAAAGATGTACACTTCTGCACTCCCCGATACGTCGGCGAGGTGGGGTTCACTCAGTGGACCAGGGAAGGAAAACTGCGCCACCCTCGGTTCTTGGGGATCAGGCCGGATAAGAAACCGCAGGAGGTGCATCGTGAAGATAGGTAAATATGACATAGATATCAGTAATGCTGATAAGGTGTTGTTCCCGGAAAAGGGGTATACCAAGCGGGATCTTGTCAGATACTACCGTGACATTGCAGATTATATGTTGCCGTTTGTCAAGGGCCGTCCAGTCAGCATGCATCGTTTCTCTAATGGTATGTCCTCTGACGGATTCTACCATAAGGAATTGCCGGATTACTTTCCTGGGTGGATGGGAACTGTGGAGGTGCAGACCAGTGACGGCACGCAACGCCAGGTTGCCTGCAGAAAGGCTGCTGATCTCGTGTATCTTGCCAACCAGGCAGTGATCACGCCCCACACATGGTTATCGACCAGTGATAACCTTAGCATGCCTGACAGGATGATTTTCGATCTTGATCCTGATATCACTGAAAGAACTCACAAAAAGCGCGTGGTTGATGCCGCACGAATAATCCGTGAGCTTTCTAAGAAGATCAATCTGCACGCGTACGTGATGTTGACAGGATCAAAAGGAATACATGTTGTCATTCCGATCCGAAGAGAGTTGGATTTTGAGGGGGTCAAGAAGTTTGCAAGACGATTTGCGCGTGTCGTGGTAGATGTTGATCCCGAGGCGTTTACTCTGGAACAGCGTAAGAACAAGAGGAAGGGACGCATCTTCATTGATGTGTTGCGAAATGCCTATGGGCAGACGGCAGTGCCTCCGTTTGCAGTGCGTGCCCGATCGCAAGCTCCTGTGGCTGTTCCGATATCGTGGGATGAGCTCACCCCTTCGTTCGACTCTGCCAAATACAATATCAAGACCATCCAATCCCGATTATCCAGGAAGAAGGATCCATGGGAGGATATTGGCAGGCAGAAAGGTTCCCTGAAGTCAGCAGGTAAGAAATTGGACAGACTTCTGGAGGGGGAGCAATGAGACCGGTATGGAGCGGCAGCATCAGTTTCGGACTTGTCACTATTCCTGTCAAACTGTATTCAGCAATCAGCAGGCAGAAAGTGAGTTTCCGGTTGTTGGACAGCAAAACCAAGACACCGATACAATACAAGCGCATCAACCCTGATACCGGGAAAGAGGTGCCCTGGGATGATGTGGTCAAGGGTCTGGAAGTCAAGAAGGGAACTTTTTACATCCTCACCCAGGAAGAACTCGAAGAGCTGCGTCCCGACAAGACGCAGTATATCGATGTGCAGGAATTTGTGGATGTAGGGCAGGTTGACCCCCTCTACTATCACAAGCACTACTATCTCGCTCCGCAAGATACCGATGAGAAACCCTACATTCTTTTCCGTGAGGTGCTACAGGCAGGAGCCAGGGCCGCGGTCGGACGTTTCGTGATGAGAGAGAAAGAATACACTTGTATCATACGTGCATATCAGCAAGGGATGCTGCTTACTACGCTTAACTATGCGTATGAAGTGCGCCCTATTGAGGACATAGAAGAACTCAAGGAGCAGAATGTCAAATTATCTGCACAGGAACGCTCTCTTGCAAAGGATCTGGTGGAAAAGCTGTTTGCCGACGAATTCGATATTTCCCAGTTCAAGGATACTTTCGTCGAGGAGGTCCAGAAAGCCATTAAGAAAAAGAGCAAAGGAGAGGTAGTGACCACAAAAGGCAAGAAGAAGGAAGAGAAGCGTCAGGAGCTTGTGAGCGCTCTCAAGGCAAGTTTGAAGAAGTGAGATAGTATCAGTCTCAGTTATTATAGCGTCGGGAGGCCTTTGCAGCTTTGCCTCCTCAGTATTCGGAGATACTGGTCATACCGAAAAATTTATAAATGATGCCTCGCTCAACCAGCTCAGAGAGAGTACAAAATACAGGCAGAAACAGAGGGTACATGCAAAAATTTACTCATTCTGTTTCACACGAAAACCCTCTCGGCACAGAAGCCGGAAAGTATGACTTATAGTCCTTTATCAGGCAGAAACACTACAGTGACTGCTTGCAGGCATTTCTGTGCGAACTAGCAAAGAGATGATGTAAATGACATTTGACGCATTAGACGTTCGTCCGGAAGTAGTCCGGGCACTAAAAGAGATTGACATTGTAGAGCCTACCAACATCCAGAAAGAAGCAATCCCGCTTGCCCATGATGGCCGGGATATGATCGGGATGTCCAAGACCGGATCAGGAAAGACGGCAGCCTTCGGCATCCCGCTGGTTGAAAAGGTCAAGAAAGGTGAAGGTGTACAGGCCTTGGTGCTTGCACCGACCCGTGAACTCGCAATACAGATCGCTGGAGAGCTTGAGAAATTCGGTAAATATCTTGATGTATCCATAGCAACAGTGTTCGGTGGTGTTTCCATTAACCCGCAGATTGATAAAATCGCTAAGTCAGAGATAGTCGTCGGCACACCCGGACGCATCTTGGACCACCTCGGACGCGAGACACTGGATATCTCTGAGTTGTCGCTGTTTGTCCTCGATGAGGCAGATCGGATGGTAGATATGGGATTCATTGATGACATTGTCGAGATTCTTGATCACACACCAGAGAGCCAGCAGATGTTCCTGTTCGGAGCGACGATGTCCAAGGATGTGGATTACATCCGCAATAACTACATGAACGATGCAGTGGACATAAAGGTAGAGAGCCAGGTTCAGGCTGAACAGCTGGCACAGTTCTACTATAATGTACGGCCGCATGAGAAGTTCTCTCTGCTGGTCCATCTTCTCAAGAAGGATAAGCACATGGATGGAGCAATCGTGTTCTGCTCGACTCGTGCGACAGTTGAATTGGTGGCGCATAATCTGCGCAAACAGGGATTCAAGCCTTTGATGATCCATGGTAAGCTCAGTCAGAACAAGCGGATGGAGATGATCGATAAGTTCAACAAACAGAAGGGTGTGCTTGTAGCATCTTCAGTGGCTGCGCGCGGACTTCATATAGATGATGTGACGCACGTATTCAACTATGACCTTTCCCAGGATGCAGAAGAATACATCCATCGGATCGGACGTACGGCGCGGGCAGGAGAGACTGGTGTTGCAGTGACCCTGCTCAGCAATGATGATCACGACACCTTTGCGGAGATTCTCCGCAGATACGATATTGAGCCAGAGGCCAAGGAACCGGAAAAACATCCACGACTTCCTTTCGATACGCGTCGGGGGAACAGAGAGCGTAGAGAATATGGAGGAGGTCGAGGACCTCGTAGAGGTGGACCCCGTGGCCGTAACGACAGGCGCAGTGGTCCTCCGCGACGATCTAGAGGCTCTAGTTCACGCATCCCGGTCGTGGGATGATTTTCCCCATTTCTCTTTCCTTTTTTCTTTCCTTTCTAGATTCTTCATGCCACTAAGTAGGAAACTATTTAAAACGAGATTAGAGATGTAATTCCATGCGCAAGAAAATTCTTTCCATCGATTACATCCGAGGCATCTCGATACTTGCCATAATCATGATCCACATCATTTCGCTCAATGACAGCATGATCAGCAATAGCTGGTATTTGGGGAGCAATGTGTTGTTTCTTCTCAGGGATATCCTGCAGTTCGCTGTTGTTGCAGTAGTCATCTGCTCAGGCATCAGCATGTACAACGCCTACAAGGAGGTTCCTCGTGTATGGTACTTCTATATGCTGCGCATCGGACGCCTGCTTAAGCCATGGTTCCTGTTCAGTATCATATATTTTACTTTTTTCTGGATCATACGGCTGGTCACAGGGTTGCGGTACGTCCCCCTTGATTTTGTCTATATCATTCAGACTATCACCATGATCGGTGGTCTGGGTGTTGGCTGGCTTGTGCTTCTCATGCTCATGCTGATGCTGGCGCATCCAATATTGCTGTATGGGAGGAAGAAGTTGGGAAACAAGAAACAACAACTGCTCCTTCTCCTTATTTATGGCTTTTCATACGGACTGTATGTATCATTAGGGATTTCATACAAAGAATATGTAGCCCTGCAGGTGCCGATCATAGGACTTCTGTCGCTGGGAGTGGCATTTGCAGCAGGATGGATGTTCATTTATGGGATGGCGTTCAGCTTCAGCGAGATAGCACGTTTGCAGCATATCAAGCATGAGCTGCAATTGTTCTTCTATTCTTTGCTCGCTACTGGAGCCTCGCTTGTCCTGTGGTGGGTGATCACGCCCGGACAGCCTCTTTATTCTATAAAGTATCCTCCGTCCCCTTTGTACCTGTCGATAGGTCTTCTAGGGACGTCTCTGCTCTTCCTGATGATACATGCTTATCAGGATCATCTGCAGAATGTGATCGGCCGGATCCTCCAGTACTTCAGTCGCAATTCATTTGAGATATTTACATTCAGTCTGCTGGTGCAGGCACTCATGAGTCCTGTATTATTCCAGTTTATCGGACACATGTACATCCGCTTCATCGCGGAGTTCATCATCAATGTCCTAGTGACTGTGGGAGTCGTCGGGCTGTACAACAAGATGCTGCGCTTTGCAGCAGGTATTTGGAGGAGGTTGGATCAGGATGCCAGAGCCATTCCGGATATGGAAAAGGGAAAGTGAAGCTGGCAGGAGCAAGCCTGTGGTGCTGATCTGCTCACATTGGAAGGGAGTGCCCTTCATGTTCAGTCGTCTGATACGTCGGCTGGAGCATCATTTCCATGTGATTGTGGTTGGGTACCCAAAAAACATCATCGCAGCCCGGACACAGGATACGTTGGCACATATGTGCAGGGCGCTTGAGCAGATTGAAAAAGTGATAGAATCACGTGATCTTCATGCCATTATCGGGTTGAGTCTTGGATCATATATGGCAAGCGCTCTTTCAGAGTACAGTGACCGCTTCATCCTAATCACTTCCTCAGATACATTCGGCAACTTCATGGGACACAGTAAAAAAATACATGCCAGTGGGATGATACCATCTGATTTCAGAAGGTTTGATCCCCTCTTCAAGCTCAAGAATAAATCGTTATGGCTTGCACTAGGAAAAAAGGATATCACAATTCCTTACGAGGATGGTCTGCGTCTTGCAAAAAAACATCCGAATGTACACCTTGAAGAACACATGGGCAACCATAATATGGTGCTCTTCTGGTACTTGTGGGGAAGTGGCGTATCAGTTATAGAGAAAATATTAAGAGAAGAGAAGAGTTTCTAGAAATCATTCTTCGTTCGGCAGTTGATCAAGTATGGATCTGACACGGTCATGGAGCTTTGTCTGTGGTTGCTCGTATGCTTTTTGGAAATATTTACGTGCGCGTCCAATATCCCCTGAACGCTGATATAGCCTGCCTTTGGCCGCAGAATAGAGGAAATCTCCGATGAATTCCTTGTGTGTATCAAGACATTGGTGGCTTTCCTGTACATCTGAGACAGGAATATTTCTTGAAAGATAGTAATATGCTAATATCTTGGAAAAATTTCGATCGTGCTCAGCTGCTTCAGGGGCATTGCGTTCGAATTGCTCCAGGTAGAATGAGTGTGGTCTTCCCTTTGAGAACATGGTTTTTTTATCGAGGATATACAGCGATGCATTTGCAAGATGTTGCGCATGCCTATCATCGTGCCGGGTAACTTCTTTCAGGTCATCATACAGGGAGTCAAAATCAGGACCACTTAAAGTATATTTGAGTTGCGTATCGATAGCCCGATATCCCATTTCTGATGCTTTGTTGCAATATCGTGAGTCTGTGAGGGCTTTTCGGACATGGTTCATGCCTTGCTTATATTGGAAGCGACTAAAGGCCTCCTCTGCGAGCCTAAGAGGGTGATTTTCCATATATGCAGGAAGTTTAAATGTTCCCGTGTCATCTGATCCATGAGGTTCATTGGTCGGATCTATCTGGGTGATATGCATCGTATCATTTTCATCCAGGACAGTGACAGTGGAGACTACATGAT
>CAZMDB010000052.1:0-10155 GCA_964565095.1 uncultured Methanosarcinales archaeon
GGATTATACTGTCAGGCGGTGCACTGCGGGACAGTACTGGCATCAATACCACTAGGTGTTCGGAGCAGTATGGCCTGTAGATCCCATGCCGTAGCACTGGAAGCACCAATCTTACCATCATCAATATGTCCTGTCTTGACATAGTCGATCTGCGTCTCGTGCCATCTGAAACAGGGATGTGGCGCGGAGGCGATCACTACTCCCTTCTGACGTTTGCGCAGCGCACAGACGGCACATGGATCGATGTGACAGCAAACGCCACATACTCCAGCAGTTCCACTGTCATACAGATAGCCGATCCCCTTGATATCGTGCCGATCACTCCTACGCAGGAGGACGAGAAAGTACGGCTCGGAAGCATGTACTGTAATCTGTCTGATTCGATCAATGTCACCGTAGAAGGCAATATGAAACTGTGGCGCATATGTGACAGGATGGACCGGGAGCAATGGATCTACAACCATCATGTTGCCAATCTAGAGCCCGGCCAGCACACTTATGCATAGAATTTCGAGGATATCAGGGACACAATCAAAGAAGCTGCAGAGCTTGCAAGACGTATTGAGTTTTTTCTTATAAATTTCGGGTTCACTGCCCCGTCGACATCATATGACCTCCAGCTAGGTGAGAAGGTGTCTTTTGTTGACCATGTAAGTAACATTGTTGACTTGGTAAATGACAATCCGGATGTGGAGCGCGATACATGGCTCGAGTATCAGTCTTACGATAACGATCTTGAGCGGTTGCAGTACCTTCTGCAAGATGACGGGATGGCAAGTCGCATGATACGCAATCCGGGCCTTGTGATGGTCCGACAGGGTTCTTATGAGGTGGATCTGGTGTACGACTCGATGAACCTGGGGTCGCACGGGATCTATGACTTCTATGCATGTCATCCAGATAAAGATGATGTTGCCTATGGCCCGAAAAGCATCTGTGACATCTCACGTGGAGGACCTGGCTGCTGCGCCTATGATGGAGACTACTTCCGCCATGGATTTGCTGCAGACAAGGACAGCGAAGGAGTCTCTGAGCAATGTCTTGTCAATTCGCCTGGCACCTGGTATGAACCCTCGACAGGCATGTACAATCATTGCAATAATACAGAATATGTGACATGTTCAGAAGATGGACCTTATTATGTATCAGAATATGAATATAATCAGACTTACACGAGTCCGTCTATGTACGAGACAGGATGGTTCTGTACCTATAATTTCACTAATGGAGAATGGGACTGGTATGACCATACTGTGGCTGGTGATGGCAAGCTTGATACGCTTGACACTGATCTGGTGGAGTATTGCGGAGACAAAATCGATAGCAACTGCAACGCGCACAAATATTTCGCTACCGCTGGAAGCACTTATGATTATAGCCGTTACCTGCACGATGGGCAGTACTATGATGTATACGAAGATGTCGATGCATTCGATCCGGTCTGTCATGGCTCAGTACGGTTCAACGTGACTGATTGTGAGACAGGAGAACCGCTCAATGATAGTCTTATCGACATATCACCTGAGAATCCAATGGGGACTGACAGGTCTTTCAGTACCTACCGTACCAATATGAGCGGATTGGTCTATAACGATTCCCTGCCGGCAACCAGCTATTCTCTGGCAGTGAGTAGGGAGAATTACGCTGTGCGCTCGGCTACATTCAGCCTCAACTGTACAGCCAACACCGATGTGAGTGTATGTCTAAAAAGGAGTGATTGTGAAGATGACTGTACCCGTGTCGGTAGTAATTATTGTGATAAATACTGTCACGGACTGCGTGGATGCCGTTTCTACAATACTACGGTAGCAGAGATCATCCATGGCACACCCGCTTTTACCCGGACCAACTATGCTCTGGGCGGACTCAATTATACGATGATCACCTGTGAAGGTGTCCCAGAAGTGTATGATCCTGCACAGGCACAGTCATCCGACATAAACTGCGAGGGAGGACATGTCGCGTTGACACGCATGCTGATAAATCTGGAGGGCAAACCGACGTATGTTACTATTGCCACATGCAAGAAGGAATAAGCGTGGGATTTTCTTCGTCATTGATGTTATCCTGGCTGTCAGTGTACTGGTCGTCGGGCTGGTGCTTGTCTTCTCATCATTCATAGAAACGCCGACATACGTGCAATCACAGGCGTTATCCTCTACCGTGATGAATTATTTTGCAAGTACCAGGATAAACCAGGTGAATGTGCCCTACATAAATCAACTGGTCATCCAGGGTAATATCACCGATCCGCGCGACAACATCGTAACGGTACTCGGCAGCTATTATCACAGGGGCGATAATTCAACGATGCATACCATAATCTCCAACGTGACCACCCATGGGGATCTGATTATCCGTCCGTTCTCATTGGCTATGCTTATCAATGACACTGTGATCTACAATACCACAGGCATAGATACCATAACCGACGATAATATAGTGGTGCCCTCAAAACGGATCATCATGGGGCTCGATGAAAACGGGACTATATGGGGACCGTATACTGCAGAGGTGTGGGTATGGTGAGAGGGAAAAAGGCATTCTTCTTCACTTTCATAGCTATCATGCTCGTGGTGCTGTTCTTCCTGATCATCAATACGCGCCAGACGATCGAGAACATGGAGGAGGCAGATTATGTCCGTCATAGGGTGGAGACGGTCAACAACCTCTTCTTCGATCTGGAAAACGAGCTTCTCAGTGATATCAATACGGCTATAGCAGCCCGGGCGATGAAGGGGCTCATTGTGCAAATCAATGAATCGCAGATCTTCTTTGGCAACGATACCCAGGCCACAGAGGCATTCGTAGCATCGATGTGGAACGGATCGTATCTGAATGGCAGTCCATTCTGGTACATGCAGGGTCATTCCATAGAAGACATCCTGGGTAGATTCAGGAAGCAAGTGAACGATACTTTCCAGATATCCTTCAATCTCTCCTTGCTCAATGACAGTCTCGAAATCAATCAGACGGGCCGCTTCGATTTTACGGTGTATGCACGGTATCGCTATAGCGCAGAGACACGGGAGGCAGAATGGCTTCCCAAGCATGTGGATGTGGTGTCGGAGTTCTCTGTTATCGGTTTTGATGATCCGTATTATCTATTGATGACAGGGGGAAATTATACCCAGCCTATCGCCCCAGACCCACTGATATCCCAATCGTGGGACGCATGGAACGTGACCCACCTTAACAGGAGCATCCATGATCACACCTACATGTGGAATCTTGATGCAATGTCGTACTGGCAGCGTTTCTTCAATGATACCTCATCATCTCCGTACGGCATAGAATCTTTCATTAACGCAGACATACTCAAGCACTATGTGGCACCTGATTACTTGAACTTCTCTGCACCGCAGAACAGATCATATGTTGACTACATGTTCTGGTATCCGACTTGGAATTGTTCAGATTACGACAATCCTACTGGTAGGTGGGGCGATCTTCGCGGCGTACAAGGCGTCAATGCTACCGGATTCCGCCTAGACAGGGATCATATCGGACGATATCTTAACGTGTCCAGGAATGAGTCGCGCGATCAGGCAGTCGGGGGATTGACATATGTGGTCTGTACCAATAGTTGACGGTACATCGGGAAAATACCATTTTCGAATGGTTACTAATGTTTTTATATCAGGCAAAGGGGGAATACTCCATGGCCATGAATGGAAGTACTGTCGAGACCGGCGTGGATGAGCTGCTGAAACTAGTCAAGCAGCGGCAGAAAATTTCGGTGGCAGAAGCTTCACGGATTCTGAAAGTGCCGGAAAGCGCGGTGCAGAGTTGGGTTGATTTTCTGATCGAGGAGGAAATACTGGGGGTAGAGTACAAGTTTATCACTCCCTACATCTATATCAATGAGCACTCATCGCATAAGCTGCAGCGTCAGAACAAGGACACACTGCTGCTCAAGGAGGAGTTCTTTGAGAAAGCCAAGAGGCGGAATCTTCCGGCAGGAAGGATAAATATTCTCTGGAAACAGTATGTGCAGGAGAATCTGATCTCCATCAAGCAAGAGTTTGTGCAAAAGGCGCAATCGAAAGGATTGGGTCAGCAGAAGATAGAAGCATTATGGAACACGTATAAGATGCAGTTATTGCAGAGTCAGTGAGAAAAAGATGAATATCGACGACTTTTTGGAAAAGAGCAGCGGAGTTGGCAGCGATGATGTGCCGACCAATACGGCTGCTCAGCCGCAAGAACCGTCTGCTATGGAGCCGCAAGAGGAAGCTTCTTCCGGCAAGGAAAAGAAGTCCGCTGATACTACGATAGACCAAACTGCTTCGGTGGAGCAACAGATGCATCAAGTACTGATGAAGTTCCAGGAAGTAGTGCATTCCGATGATATCGCAGCCATTTCCCAGATGTATGGACATCTTCAGCGGGTACTGCATAAAGTGACAAGTGAGAAAGTGCTGTTGGAGAAAGATATCGTCGCCAAGCTACAAAAATCCAACCAGATCCTCCTAGCACAGCTCCAGGAGATGTCAGAGCGCGCGGATCGAAATATCGCAGAAATTAATAAACTTGTACAGAAAGGTCGCAGCTTGACGAGCAAAGGGTCGTTAAAGACAGCGATGCAGATTTATGTGGAGGTCAAGAAACTATATCAGGATCTTCCCGAGAAACTCAATGAAAAGAAGATTATCGCACAGCAATCCCTTCTAAACTTCTACCTATTGTTGCGGGAGCGCCTGAATGAGCAGGCTTTTGAGCGCCTCAAGACACAGTCCTCCAATATTAATCGCTTACTTGTCAGTGCAAAGTACATGGCAAGAAAGGAGCGGATCATAGATGCACAGAAGTATTATCGTGAAGCGTGCCGCATATATGCTTCGCTTCCGGAAGGATTCCTGCAGCAGAAAGCGGTGCTCTACAGCGAGATGCTCAAGGTGTACAATGAGATTCATATCTCCTACGAAGTGTCTACATTGCAGAAGAATCTGGTCTCTTTGCATAAGCATGATCCGATCCACATTCAGAGGAGTAGTCAGAAGCAGCAGAATGATGGTATTGTTGAGCCGCCACCATTCAAGAAGCCGGTAGGGGATAATACAAAGGAGGATGAGTTGCCCCCTTTACCTTCATGAGAGGGGCATAGGGTAGGGTAGCGTGAATCAGGATGACAGAGAAGTTATTGGATAGCTACAGCATAAACATCAATGACATAGTTATCAATATCAACGTAGTCCAGGACGAGGAAGCTTCAGTCCCCAGTTACAATTCTACTATCGCGAATATTTCCGAGACCACCAAGCTTATTCTGGAAAAGATCCGTGAAGAGTTCATCTCCAGTGTGAATCTGGGCAAGGTCAGTCTCTCCAGCTCTTCTGAGATGGATGCATTAAGAGAAGAGTTCACCAAGGAGGTGCGGGTGCTTTTGCACAAGTATTTCCCAGGGGTTGACGAGCCGACCCTGAATATGCTTATGAACTACATCATCTCTCAGGATCTTGGGCTGGGCGATATGGAGATTCTTCTCAAGGACGATGGGTTAGAAGAGATTGTTGTCAATAATGCCAAAGAACCAATATGGATCTACCATAGGAAGCACGGATGGTGCAGGACGAACTTGTTCCTGCAGTCGGAAAAGCAGATACGGCATTACTCGACGATGATCGGCAGAGAGGTCAATAAAGAGATCACGTTGCTCAATCCTCTTATGGATGCACATTTGCGCACAGGGGATCGTATCAATGCGACTCTCGCACCGATCTCAAGTTTTGGGAATACTATGACCATACGTAAGTTCGCCAAGGATCCGTGGACCATTACTGATTTCCTTAAGAACAAGACGATATCCTACGAGGCGGCATCAATGATCTGGCTGGCCATCCAGTATGAGGTTCCCACTCTGGTTGTTGGTGGTACGGGTTCAGGTAAGACGTCGATGCTTAACGTCCTGTCGAACTTTTTCCCTCCGAACCAGCGCATCATTTCGATCGAGGATACCCGCGAGCTCATGCTGGCAGAGAATCTGCACTGGGTGGCGATGGAAACACGCATGGGAAATCCTGAAGGCAAGGGAGAGGTCACTATGCTCAATCTTCTGGTCAATTCCCTGCGACAGCGACCTGACAGGATTGTGGTGGGAGAGATCAGACGCAAGGAAGAGGCAGAGGTCATGCTGGAGGCGACACATACAGGCCACTCTGTGTACGCGACATTCCACGCCAACAACGCAGAAGAGGCGGTCATCCGTATGACCAATCCTCCTATCAATATCCCTAAGCCGATGTTGAGTGCGTTAACACTATTCCTAGTGCAGAACCGGAATCGTCGCAGTGGAAAGCGCCGCACACTCCAGGTAGCAGAAATCCTCAAGACCGGTGATCCGAATATACTATTGCAGTATGATCCACGTGCAGACGATATCAAGCGGGTCAGCAAATCGCAGTCATTCTATAACACTCTTGAGCTTTTTGCCGGACTCTCCCCGGAAGAGATAGAAAAGGACATGCAAGCCAAGACCAGGGTATTGCAATGGCTGGTCAAGAAGAATATCCGCAATGTCAACGATATCGGTACCGTGATCGCTAAATATTATCGCGGGACGCTGGTGATGGATTAGGGAGCGCGTATGGTAGATCTGGTTAATTACGTATATAATAAGAATCCTCACCTCAAAAAACAGCTTCTCGAGGCACACATGCCTATCCATCCTAAAGCGTTTTTGGCCCGATCACTCAAGAGTTCAGCAATGTACTCCTTTCTTCTTTCTGTCTTTGCTGCCTTCCCGTTGCATAAGGCAGATATGCCGTTGATTCTTGCTGCACTCGCATTCCCGGTCGTTTTCCTGTTCATGTTCAACATGCAGATGCAGATCCCCAAGGCGGCAATCAAGAAACGAGGTAAGGAGATGAATAACGAAGTATTGTTTGCAGGACGCTATCTCCTGGTCAAGCTTTCGAGCGGCAGACCTCTTTTCAACGCTCTGATCGATGCGTCCCAGAGTTACGGGATCGCGTCAAAATATTTCAAGGAGATCGTTGATGATATCACCTTCGGTACCCCCATTGAGGACGCACTGGAGAATGCCGTCGAGTTGTCTCCGTCATCCGGGTTCAAGAAGATACTTTTCCAGATACACAATGCTCTCAAGACCGGCACCGATGTCACCCGAAGCCTGCAGACGACAATAGATGAGATCGAATCGGAACAGCAGATCGAGATCGAGCGCTATGCAAAGAAGCTCTCCTCCATCTCCATGTTCTATATGCTTGCGGCAATCGTTGTCCCATCCTTAGGATTGACCATGTTCGTAGTCATTACGGCATTGCTCTCTATCCAATTGACATCAGCAGTGTATATTGCACTGGCACTATTCATCGTCATGACCCAGATGTTTTTTATGTCGGTGTTCAAATCAATACGCCCATCGGTGAATCTCTAATGGCAGACTGGCTGGAAACTTTCGGAAACGCGTTTGTACCCAAGAAGGCGCGCCCTCATCTGCACCGGTACATGGCAAAAGCAGGGTATAAGCATTCTCCGATCAAGTTGTTCGGGATTCTATTCTTTGTGACAGTCTGTATTACCTTCTTCATATTCCTCTTCGGGCTATGGCCCTATCTCAAAGAGCAGGCGATACTCACACAATTATTCGGGGCATTTTTGGGGTGGGCAGTGATACAGCTCTCACTTGCTGCCTTTTTCATCCTGGTCGTGTACTTCTATCTGGATCTTCGGATATTCCAGCGCATCCAGCAGATGGAGCAGCATTTTCCTGATTTCCTGACATTGGTCTCCACTAATCTCAAAGGCGGGATGGGACTTGAGCATTCGATGTTCCTTGCAACAAAGAAACGTTTCGGAGCACTTGCAGACGAGATGACTATTGTCTCCAAAAAGGTGATGACAGGCCATGATTTGGCCGATGCGCTTGAGGAATTCGCGTTCATGTATGATTCCCCCATGATACGGCGTGCGCTCAATCTGATTGTTGGCGAGATAGAGACCGGCGGTAAGATCGCCTATATAATCGACCAGGTGGTCACCAATCTGAAGCGGACCAATAAGCTGAAGGCAGAGATGAGCGCCTCAGTGATCACCTATGTGATATTCATCGGGGCCATCGTCGTGGTCATCGCTCCTGCCTTGTTCGCGCTTTCCTTCCATCTACTTGATTTCATGGGGAAATTCACCGCAAAACTTGCCGAGTCGGGGGCAAGCGCAGGTAATCTGCCGTTCAATTTTTCAGAGGATGGACTTGATACGCAGTCTTTCAAGAGCTTCTCCTATGCTGCAGTGGCCCTTGTCGCTTTGTTCTCTTCCATGATCGTCTCCATCATTGAGAAAGGGAGTATCAAGGGAGGAATCAAATATATTCCCATCTTCCTGATAGGGGCAATGATTGTCTATTTTGTGTTCATGGCGGTCTTGAGCATGGTCTTTTCAGGAATCACCATCTAGCCGCTGAGGAAGCGGCCTCCGGAGATATTTAAAAAGAATCCAATATACGGATGCGTATACTAAGAGCCGAAACGATACTTTTATAAATAACTAGGTGCAGTATTTGGGATAACTAATGATTGTATTATGAATTTTTGAGGTGAAAGATACATGTTTTGGAAAAAGAAAGCGCAAAGCGCATTGGAGTTCCTGACGACATATGGTTGGGCATTCTTAGTAATCTTGATTATGATCGGTGCACTCAGTTACTTTGGTGTTCTCGATCCCAGCAGGTTCCTGCCTGATAAGTGTGTTGCAAGTACCGGGTTTACCTGTGGTGAAATGACTGCACGAACATCGGACAACACAATTCGTGTTATGCTAACAAATTCAGTAGGAAAGGATATTGATTTGGAAGTCAATGCTACAGATATAACTGCAACAGGTATGGCAACTGAGTGTGAGCTATCAGATGGTGAAGTAACCTTAGATACCGATTCCGTGCATGATGGTTTGACAAATGTTTGGAAGTCTGGAGAAACGCGCGAATTTGTAATTACCTGTGATGGTATCGAAGACGGAGAAAGGCCTGAGATCCAAGTGGAGGGCGCCTATACTCCAGCAGGAGCAACCTATCCCAAGCCCTTTGATCTGACCATCTCTGTAAAGGCTAACTAGGGTTTTTACTTTTTCATTTTTTCTTTTCCAAACTTTTTTAAAGCAATTCTTCCAAGATTACTTTCATGAGAAAGGCACAGTTCTCGATAGAATTCCTGTTCACCTATGGGTGGGCGCTTCTGATCATCACAGTCATCACCGGCGCTATCTACACATTCGGCTGGCTGGATTTCTCCATGCTCATGCCCGAAAAGTGCGATTTTTTTGCGCAGGTGGAATGTGAAGAGTTCTACGTGCAGGTCAATGGCCCACCGGGAACAGCTGATGATTCCATCACCCTCATACTCAATAATGACTTCAATGCGGATCTCGTGCTGCGCAATGTGACCATTGCAGATCCTACAGGAACATTACAGTGCGATGCTATCAGTCCGAGTGTAGACACAGGATGGGATATCGGAGAATCAATAACAGTCAATCTCACAGAATGCCAGGGGCAGAAATTCGAGAAGCGGGTAACCTTGGATGCTTTTGTCACTGTCCATTTTTACAACAATGAAACATGCCCGAACGGTCCTTCAAACTGTGTCTATACCTCAAAGGGTGTCCTGCAGGCACGTGTCAACTAGACATATTCCGGATCTGACCGTCCTTTCGAGAATCGAACCTTGAAGCTGATCAGGAACAATACGACACCGATGCCAAGCACGGTATATCGTATATAGAGAAACGAGAAGATGCCCTCCTTCAGGATCAGGCCACCTGTAGCAAAAAGAAGACCTACAATCATCAGGAGGTTTGCTCCGATAGCTCTCAGCTTTTCTTGTGTCGGAATATCGTCCATGCAGATGTACTGATGATGCGCCTTTAAAAGTTTTTCTTGCTGCAACCTAGAATCTTAATGATAATATTTATAAACATCTCCAGGCAGAATCAGACGAGAGATGAGGTGTTCTAGAGCAGTTGTTGCAGTCTTGGTCTTCCTAGTGTTCATAGGAGCAGTTAATGCCGTTATCACTAATGATCCTGCGGATACGATGCGGGATTGGTATCATCGTGAAGACAGCATCAACTATGCCGACCATACCATACGTATCAATCTGCGAGGTACGCAAGGCAATGAGCAGATGCAACTGCTCT
>CAZMDB010000053.1:0-9795 GCA_964565095.1 uncultured Methanosarcinales archaeon
GGTAAACGCCAAGACACACCAGATCTCAGGCTTACGCTCAAGGTGTCCTGAGATATGTCTCATCTGATCGTATTGTCTGGTCTCCCTGGCACTGGAAAAACGACATTATCCCGCAGGCTGACTCATGCACTTGCGAATAGTGAAGTGATCAGCTTACTCGAGATCCGCCGCGCATTGGGACATAAGCGATACAATCCTCATCAGAATCCCCTTGTTCACGACATCCTACACCAACAGATCGTCTACCTCATATCACAAAAGACCCATGTCATCGTGGACAGCACAAATGCTACGCAAGCCAAACGCCTGCCCTACTATCATATTGCTGCAGCAACACGGACTCCGGTCACCATACTCGAAATGACCTGTCCGACTGAGGTCAGCAAACGACGAATCCGACAAAGGCCCAGGATTCCGCACACCGTGAATCCCCCCTCTCTTCCAACAACGTATCAAAAAGTTGCCCGAGAATGGGTTTCTCCTGCACGAGACTCTTTCCATTGCGCGCATATCCGCATAGACAGTTGCCTGATGACTTTTGCCGCACTCACGCCTCTACGGGGCCACTACAGATCCATTTTACGCGAATTTCTGAAGAATCACTACACGGAAGAGTGATTGTCCGGATCCTAGCTTGTTGTTTTCGACATATCATCCTAAACACAGTTTAAAGGTACTGACACTTCCAGATGCAGGTGGTATCATGGGAAACATCGTGGTGAATCTGCATAGGAACTCAGAACAAGACATGGTTAGCGTATCAGTAGGTGATCGGATCCAGGAACGACGTGGACTGTTCAGGGAACTACCTGCAGGATATGAGACTAAGTCTCTTCTCGAGGTTCTTCAGTACATGTGCAATCCTGAAGGAGACGAGATCAACGATCCATATTCTCCTCTTGAACTTGAAGTACTTGACCATCTTCGTCCTATCGTCACAGATCGTAGCAACAGCACTATCTACGCGGTCGTAGATGGGGAGATCGACGACACTAACCCTCTGGATCTTGCTACGAGTATCGATCAGTACGCACCGTCCATCTATTCGAGCAGGACCATGAATCTGCGCGGAGAACCGGAACAGTACAAACTAGTGGAACTGATTGCCAGCAAGCGCTTCGAAGGCGGTTACAGGACGTGAGAGAGATGCCTTTCAATCTCATACGAGAGATTGCCACCACCTTCCCAGTGGCAGCTATCGCAGGTTCCCGTCTATTCGTGCCGGATGAACAACCTGATATGGTGCTCCATGTTGATGCGTTGCAGATTCCGATGACATCTGCCTGTCCAATCAACAATTTCCAGAAAAAATATTGGGACCGTGCAGATATCTGTGCAGCAATCCAGCAACTGCATACCACAACATCACCTTCTGACTACCTACGTCTCGCAAAACTCTCATTATTTAGGCACTATTACCCAGGGGACTTCGGTCTACCTCAACAGAGCAGTGAAGACGCTATTCGCGGAATCCTGGAAGAAAGATCAAACCAATGGGACCTACCGGATGCATTGATTATGGGGGGCAACTGGTTCCGGCTATCAGAAAGTCGCTTCTTCTCTGGGACGATCGGCATATATCATCCTGATAGCAGCACAGCATACGCACTCGAGTTCAAGGGCAGCATACGCTCTCTTGCAGACCAATACCAACGGTTCATTGATGATATCCTGCACTCCGCTCCTCACGGCAGCACTGTCAGTCTATTGTCGGGGACGGGCAGAACCTGCCACCGGAATCATTCCGTGGTCGGACGAGTTCAGAACAACCGATACTATCTCGAACTTCCTGTCCCTGCCCATGTCTATGTATATGAAGACGTACCATACCTGTTTGGTCCTACTACTGTCCAAATTAGGGCCCAACGGTCAGCCTCGAACTACACTCTGTCGCCACCAGAGATAAAAGGCAACACCCAGTATCCTCATCCGTTTGTGTTTAGTGACAATAGCATCTGCTTCAACGGCGACCAACGATGGCAGCAATACGGAGTACATTTCCATAGCTCGATAAACAACACGCAGGAGGCGGCACGTAGTAGTGCCCGTGCGCTGATAGAAGCACGATCCACACTTCTTAATGGGTACTTCAATTCTCCAACACCAGTGATGCGTCCAGATCGTTTTCCTACTGCACGGATCCCTGAGCATGACATCGGCAACCATCCTGTGCATATCTGCAGCTGAGGTGTCCACATGCTTGATCAATTCGCATCAAATACAAGAGCGTTCGGAGAACCTGACCTCCAGGAACGCCTCAGACACTGCAAGGTCAATATCATAGGTTCTACTCCCGCGGCCTTATATGCTTTGTTCAACTGTATCGGACTCGGCGTACAGCACATCAATTGGTTTACTCCGCCGCAGACCGAAAAAGGTGGCATCTACTCCAATTCGCTGGACGATCATATCCCTGATGCAATCAACCACTTCTCTGTATATGCTCATAAACTCCTGCCGGCGTGCAATCTTGAGATCTATCCTTGCTCGTTGCATGAAGGATTTATGCAACCCGGAAGTTTCTGCATAGAGGCATCCCTCGACCATAAAAGCATCGGTCGCAGCATACACGCATCCTGGGGTTCTCTATCCCGCCTGGCAGTTATCGGGTCTTCTCCTGTTGGCCCGTATGCGTATGTCAGGACCGACACCCCCGGATCTTCTTCTGCCTATCGACGATTGCTTCACCAGGTCCAGGATAGGATCGGACTCGCAGAGACAGGTTGCCCGGAATCAATGCTTGTGCAACTCCTAGGGGCTATCCGTTCGGCAAACGACCTGCGTAGGAACTGTTTTCTTCTCGAAGAGCGTGGAGAACACGAGTATTCTGCTGATGTGACCAACAATCTTTCCTCGTTGTGCCATCGATTCGCTCCTAATGCCAGATCAGAGATACCGCTTATCCTGGGGGCCGGAGGAGTGGGCACCTTCTGTATGCTATCCCTCTGCTTTTTCGGATGTCGCCGATTCAGAGTCACTGACTTTGATACTGTGGAACGACATAACCTGAACAGACAGATCCTGTATGCAGGATCAGAAGGTGCTTATAAGTCGCAGGTCGCTGCCCAGCGCTTGCAGGAATGGTTCGGGGTCGAGGCTTCCGCAGACACATTGCGACTGGATGAGAATACACGACCAGTGTTTACCAAAGAAGTACAGGGACGTCCCATCTACTGCTGTGTCGATAACTTTGCTGCACGCAGGATCGCTGACTCTGTCGCGGTACGTACAAATACACGATTGATAGAAGGAGGATGTGATGCTTTCGGTGGTATCGTGACCCAATATATGCCCGGGCATTCGCATAGTGTAAGTTGCCAGAGACGTCTCTATCGACGGCATGACCGACCTCCTGAAGATGAGACATCCTGCGCGCGTCAGGCTAATCCAAGTGTCATCATGCCGAATGCGGCGGTAGGGACCTACATGGCATATCTCGATACACGTCCCTTTGCTCTCCGGAAAGATACCGCATTCTACTTCGATTCTTTCTGCCAACCTCATTTCTATGCTGATCCAATCACTATCAACAAATGCGGGTGTCTCACATGAATCTAGATGATCTTCTCAAGCGCACAACAGTGACCATGACTGACCTGGCTGAACAAAAAACACAATATCTTGCCAGCCGCATATCCCATATGGCCCAACGCTCTCTGGAAATATTCGCGGTCCCTCTCGGAAGGGTCTTTCGCTTCGGCGACCATACGCATATCCTGGTGGATGACATCTACATCCCTTCGCGCCAGAAGATCCGTCCTGCTTCTTTTGATTACGACCCTGTGCAGCTTTCCAACGATCTGAGCCGCCTCGGGATTGAAGGCTCTGCGGTAGGATGGATCCATTCACATGCGGCCATCTCTCCTTTCCACTCCGGTATCGATCATGACTCCCTGCTCGAGTTGCTCGACTATGTTCCCCGGTCTTTCAGGGAGGACACTGAATATGGTCAGCAGGATTACTACTTGCTTCCCAGCATCGTCTTCAATGAAGAAGGCCGTACTCCTGATCTTCGTGTATATGGGAAATGCCGCCAGATACGCATAGATAATGGAATTCCGACTGGGTCAGAGCAAACCAAGTCTTGGGTGGAAAAGGAATTCCATCATGATGTGGCCTGTCACGAAGCCCTACCATTGGCTACTTGCCAAGAAATTGACCAGAGTATTTCATCGATATTGCATTACAATGACATTGCGCCAAGACAGGAAGAGCGCATCATCCACCCTGGTAATATCCGTCTTCCTTCGGAATCCGATTTCTTCACTCAGTTCGCATCTTCAATGATTGCCCGCCACACGTATCAGCAAAAGTTCGATGCTTTTTATGACGCATTAAAAAAAAACGCGTTTTTCCCAAAGAGCACTGTATCTCATTGGGAGACTCTTGGTTCCATATTACAGGGACGGTACCGCAACCCCTCTACACAACGAATCTGTTGGTCATGGAAGGATCGTTACGCTCTCTTTTGCCAATACCTCAGTACCCATGCGGATGCATACCACCCTCACATCTCGATGGCCTGCAAACATATCCTTCTATCACATCGATACCTGCAGACACAGCATCACTCTATCGCCACACGATTGGATGTACTCCTTGACAGATTATCACAATGCACAGACTCCTCACACATGTCGGGCGAATCATCTGCAGCAATGGATATGCGCCGCGACGGATACCGCCCTCAATATGCGCAGAGCATCGCATGAGACCTGATGAGCTTGCGGCTCTCTGCGTACTGACGCGCTCTATCAATGCCAGAGATACAGTAACCCTGCTGCACAACGAGGTTCCTTTACTTGAGATACTTACGTATGATCATGTCCGAAGAGTCACCCGGATGGAGCATCCTGCATCACCGAACTTTATAGAGGTGTATCAACAGAATCTTCGTGTTTCCTCTAATCCCATGCAACCGGTAACGTTCCTCCATATACCTGCTATGTCGCTTCTAGCTTCGCAATATCTTACCGGACTCTCTTCAAGCCCGCAGTACCGGGGTTACCTCAATATATGCAGGACTGCTCTGGCTGTAAGTGGCGCAGCTGTATGGCACCTCTTTTCCCATGAGACTGATGCATCTGCGTCAAGTGCCTTGCCGTATCTTGCTGCACATACTCAACGCGCAGTGCCTGAGATTGCTCAAACAGTGGACAGACTGTATTCGATCCTTGGCGGAAACCCTTAAATATCTCCTGAATCTAGCAGCTTAATGGCAAAATGCGAGATCTGCAGTAAGAAACTGTCGAATACATTTCTGAATAAAATTGTGGGAACGATCATAAAAGATGACAAGGGTAAAAAACATCAGGTATGTGCTGAATGCCAGCAGAAACTGGGGAATCAGAAAGATGAGATGCTCAAGCAGATGAAAAGCTAAAATTTTTAACCTGCTGCCCCCCCCTCTAGAGCATGGATGACGTATATCCCCGCAAGAGACTCATGCCTAATTGGTATCTCATCACCATCCTGTGCTTACTTGCTTTCGGATTCATCTCCAACTATATCGTTACGTATACCTTCAACTACACGCTTCTGTGGATATTCAACCATATCAATCTTACTATCACGATCGCCTGGATCATGCTCAACGCATATCTCCTGATCCTGTTCATCAGGAAAAACTATGAATCCAAAGCTTTATTCCTGCCCATCTATTTTCTTCTTATCAACCTGTTCAATGTTTTCAACTTCCTATTCCAGTTCTATAGCAATTATGCTGTCCTTTTCTGGGTATCATTGGGCACAAAAATAGTAGAGCTTGCCGCGGTCGCTTTCTTTCTTATCCGCAATCGCAAAGTACGCAAGCGCATCCGTGAGTACGAGGAAGAACATCCAGCTGAGATCTACAGTACCTACTAGAAACCACTTTTTGGCGGAAAATTGGTCGGATGACCTTCAGGATCATCAATATGTAATAGTGAGAAAAGGAGTGCGTGGGGAAGGGGATTGTCATGCTGGCACGAGGTTGTTGTCTGCAACCGTACGTTCTAATCCCACAAGAAAGAATGCGGGGGAGGGGATTCGAACCCCCGAACCCCTACGGGACTGGCTCCTGAAGCCAGCACGTTTGACCACTTCGCTACCCCCGCGCAATGCTCTAGAATCAGCAGTTGCTATTTAAAGATTTTGCTGCACTACCTTCACAATCTCAGGAAACTCTGTCTTCTGCACATCTTCTCCAAAATGCCCCTGATCATCATATTCATGGTAGACCGCATCCAAATGATCACGTATGAAGCGTGCCTGCTCAATAGGGATATATGGATCGTCAGTTGAGGCAAATATATGGATGCTTCCGGCGTTCTTGCGTATCGTATCCCATTGCCAAGCGCCCTCAAAATAGCCGCTCTGCTGTTCTGTATAATCCCCCAAGTCGGTATAATATGCTCCCACCAGGATAGCCAGCCTGCACGGATTCTTTTCCAGATATCTCATGATAGCAACTGCTCCTGAGGAATGTCCGATAAGTACATCAGGAGCGTACTTCTCTATGAAAGGA
Source organism: uncultured Methanosarcinales archaeon (assembly GCA_964565095.1). GTDB lineage: Archaea > Nanobdellota > Nanobdellia > Woesearchaeales > DATGWN01 > CAZMDB01. Next base: position 6,506 of record CAZMDB010000053.1, read on the forward strand.
AGCCAGATATCCTTGCGGGCCAGAGCCGGATCCGGCATATCCTGTGCGATTACCTCTGCATCCATGTCCTGCAGAGCATCACGGACAAAAGGGAACCAGTTGCTCATTATAGAACTATTATTATTGCCAGGAATAATCATTACTCTCATTCTAATCCTATCTCTTCTTTGATGCTGTTGAGGGCATCAATTGCAATCTGAAAGAATTCAGTCATGTCCATTCCGGTCTTTTCTATCTCACCGATCAGATCACGATTGCAATTTGCTGCAAAGGTCTTGTCTTTGAATTTTTTCTTGAGTCCCTTAACTTTCATATCAAAAATACGTCGATCACGCATCGAAGCATAGGCATAGATCAATCCAGTGACTGTTTCTGAGGCTACCAACGCATGCTGGACACGCGTAGTGCGCTCTTTGTCTTTGAGTGAGGGTATCTGTTCCATCCCATATGCATGCGACTGCACATCTGTTATGAATGATTCACTGAAGGCTTTCTTTGCCAGCATCTCTGCTGCTCTTACACAATGCTGACTCCAATCATCACGAGTGTACGCCCAATCCACATCATGAAGCAAGCCGATCATACCCCAACGATCCTCATCCTCTTTGAACCGTTGCGCGAGTGTACGCATGATCGCTTCGGATTCCAGATAATGGTTCATATCTGAATCCTTTTGGGGCATCGACTGCAACCATGCGATTGCTTCCTTTCTGCTTATCATCTGCATTCACCGGACAAATACCTGAAGGACACTATTTTGCATTTCTACTCCCTGATCTTTTGCTTCAATACGCACTTGATATGTACCATTTTGTGGGAAGAAACTCATAACCTTTTTCTGGATTATCGATTTCATGCTGCTACTTGTTCTTCTCTGGTTTTTTCTGGTGCTTCCTGTAGGCCTATTATACAAAGTTTTGGTCGTAATCTCTCCCGTCGGGTCTGTTACCGTGACATCAAAGCGTGGGGAACGCACATTACGGTTGCTGTAAGTCAACTTGGCAACAAGAGAATGCTCTGTCTGATCCTCCTGCATCTCGAAGCTAAAATGCGCAGGATCCACTCCTGTTTTCTCCATATCCATAACCTTGGTGCCGAATAGCGCTCCTTCTATCTGAGCACAACTTGTTAGGAGCAGGATACAAACAACAATTAATGCTGGTTTTGTTATTCTCACAGACAAAAAGTGGATTCTCTCATATAAATACCTACTGGAGTGATATCCTATAGACGCAACGTGCCATATCAAGGCCATCTTGCTCTACTGTAAACCCGACTCCATGAATACGTGATATTTGTCTCTTGCTGCATCTACGCAAGAAATGCTCTACAGGTGATTGGTATGCAGCTGAAGCATATACCTGCTGCACGCCTTGTTGATGCAATCCTGATAAAGCTTCTCCCAACAATCTACGCACAACATTTCCTGATCGATACTTTTGTGCTACATGTAGAATGTTTCCGGGGGGTCCAAGCTCGATATTTTCACCTACTCTCCATCCGAGACTTCCAATCTCCTGTCCTTTGCTACATGCCCTGACTCTATCTGTTTCATGCGTTATAGTGATATCATGCATGATCTAGAGAAAATGCAATGCATATTTATGTTATGGGGTTGCAAAAATGAATGCGGGGAAGGGATTGTCACAGCTATGCTGGGACGAGGTTGGTGGGAAGCAACCGTATGTTCAAATCCCTACAAGAAAAATGAATGCGGAGGAAGGGATTTGAACCCTCGAACCCCTACGGGAACAGATTTTGAGTCTGTCGCGTTTGACCACTTCGCTACCTCCGCGGAAGAATAATTGAAATCCGGGGCTGTTTTATAAATATTATGGCTCGCCCCGCAGCCTTGCCACAAGATATCCTATGGCCAGTATCAAAGCAGACGGGAGCAGCCCCACTATCATTGCGGATTCTACATCCGAGGTGAATAATGTGTAGATGATCGCGCTCACAAACCCGCCGAGAAGACTCCAGAACAAGAAAGACTTGCTGATGCGTGTAGAGTACAGGCTCACTATGACCACCAATCCAAGTATTCCCAGCCAGGTGTACAATGAGAGAATAACATGTATGATATTCCCAAATATGATCGCAATCAACAGACTCAATACGGCAATTGCCAACACCAATGCTTTCCGACCTCCCTGCCCCATCCTTCTTCGGATAAGATCCTGTTCTATAGATGATGCGACAGAGACTAACTCGCTGTCCGCCGTCGAATTTGCCATAGCCAGATAACTGGCCAGCACGAGACCTATGAGCCCTGTAGGCAGTATCCCCAGGATCAGTAGGGGTACGGCTCCGCCCTCGATACCTGAAGGTAATAACGCACGTGCGATGATGCTTATTCCGAAGAAAAAAATCGCAAACACAGAAAATATAACGGCAATGAATATGGTAGAGATTCTGGCCTCTTTTGTGGAACGCGCTGCAAAGATGCGTTGGAATACATCCTGACTTCCGAAATATGCAAGGATTGTACTAAGAAAAATGCCCACGATGAACACCGGACCTGCGTGGAAGGGCTGGAAAAAATCCGACGGCAATCGCGTCATTGCCTGATGGTCAAGCAACAGAAAACCCACGATGACTACACTGAGAAGCCCTGCAAGGATGATGAACATCTGAATGATATCAGTAAACACAACAGCCCTGAATCCACCGAGAATCGTATAGAGTACGACGATTCCTGCAAAAAGGCACATGATTATATATGGATGAATCCCAAGGAATGACTGGGCTACCTGACTGGCCAATAAGAAGTTGACGGCGATAAAGCCCGAGAAAATGAATATGGTAATGATGCTGGCAAGAATAGCAGTGCGGCGTCCTGCAAGAGGCTCCAGTAATTGAGCTAAAGTGATGCACTTGTGTCTTTTTGCCAGAGTGCGGATGTGAGGGATACAGGCGCGAAACAACAATATCCCCACTACACCGGCCAGAAAGAACCAGATGACGTCGATCCCATAGATGAATCCTAACCCTATTGCCGAGAAAATCGTTGCGCCCCCTGCAAGGGTGGATATGATGCTGCTGCCAACATGAAACGCGTTCAAACTGCGACCGGCAAGGAAGAATCCGCTGGCTGATCGATCCTTCTTCCTCGAAAGGAACACACCGACTGCCATGATGGTGATAAAATATGCTAGCAGAATGATCGTATCGATACGTGTTATCATATGCTACCTAAGCTTCGAACTCGTATTTATATGTTATTGCAAATGCAGTATCTCCGATAACGAGGATAAAAAATAGTGCCACCTTGAAGCATGACCACAAAATCG
>CAZMDB010000054.1:0-9735 GCA_964565095.1 uncultured Methanosarcinales archaeon
TTCAAATTCTCGTCTGATATCAACCTCATAACATGCCTTGATCCAGGTATGCAGAAAGTCTGCATGCTTGCCGAGAGTCTTGACATGATTTTGTACATTTTGCTAAAGCTTTTTTAGAGTGTTAATTACCATGTTGAACTTTGGGCAAAATTACAACATAGCTTCTCCTTTGTGCCCTTTTTCTGAGCACTAAGGAGGAGTTATTTTTCTTTCGGAGATACTATCTGTAGGCGCATCCGGGAACTGAGTGGAAACGATGAGGAGCTTCTGCTGGCGGCGGTCTTTCCTTGCGGCTCATGCCGACGAGGCGCTGCAGAATCGCGCCATATCGTAATTGCGCACCAAGCCGGCAGTAGCTCCTCTTCTGGTTTTGGAACATCGGTTTTGTGGTCGACTGCCATTTTCCTAACTCTATCTAAAGATTTAAATATCACACATAGGTCTCAGTCTCCTATGGGAAAAGACAGAGTATTGGTCACCAGCGCGCTACCGTATGTCAACAACATCCCCCATCTTGGGAACATGGTATGTGTGCTTTCTGCAGATGTCTATGCACGATTCCTCAGATCCAGAGGCATCCCGGTCACAAGTGTACTGGGCACTGATGAGCATGGGACCACGACCGAGATCAGAGCTTTGCAGGAGGGCGTTACGCCTCGGCAACTGGTCGACAAGTATTATAAGATTCATAAGGAGATCTACGAATGGTTCAATACGGACTTCGATTGCTTTGGCCGTACCTCCGATGAGGAGAATGTGGAGGTGTCCCAGGACATCTTTACCAAACTCCACGATCACGGCTACGTAATCAAGCAGACCATCACGCAGATGTGGGACCCTGAAGCTGAGAAATTTCTTGCTGACCGCTTCATCATAGGAATATGCCCACACTGCGGCTTCGAAGAAGCCAAGGGTGATCAATGCGACAATTGCGGCAAACTTCTCAGTCCAGAAGAGCTCAATGATCCCCGAAGCACCCTTACCTCCGCGACACCCATCCCCAAGGAGAGCGAGCATCTGTTCATCGATCTTCAGAAACTGGAGCCGGAACTTATGCAGTGGATAACCAAGCACGAGGCATCGTGGTCTGCCAACGCACGCACGACGACGCGGGCGTGGCTCAAAGAAGGTCTCAAGCCTCGCTGTATCACTCGCGATCTGAAGTGGGGTATACCCGTTCCTGTGGAAGGGTTCGAGAAAAAGGTGTTCTATTCGTGGTTCGATGCGCCTATTGGCTACATTTCCATTACCAAGGGCTGCAAGGATGATTGGCAGGAATGGTGGAAGGATCCGGAGGGGACCCGTCTAGTGCAGTTCATGGGCAAAGACAATATCCCATTCCATACGATCCTGTTTCCTGCTTTCTGTATAGGCTCTCATGACGGATATACGCTGATGGACACTATTTCGGTAAACGAGTACTTGAATTATGAGGCAGGCAAGTTCTCCAAGTCACGCGGACAGGGGGTTTTCTGTGATGACGCTATGGCCACCGGGATACCAGCTGACTGTTGGCGGTACTATATCATGACTAACCGTCCGGAGAAAGAGGACACCACTTTCGACTGGAAGGATTTCCAGGAGAAAATAAATAAGGAGCTGCTGGCTAACTTTGGGAATCTCGTAAATAGGACACTTACATTCATAGAGCGTTTCTTCGATGGCAAGATTCCTGAACAGCATCCGTCGGCAACTGCATTAAAGATTGAGGATGAGAATGTGGCCGACCTGATGGGCCAGATTCAGCTGCGAAAGGCCATAAAGGCGATCATGTCTCTGTCGCGGTCCGCCAACCAGTATTTCCAGGACAATCAGCCCTGGGTCCTGGTCAAGGAGGATATGGATAAAGCCGGAGGCGTAATCTCCAATCTGGCCATCGCAGTGCGTGATCTTGCCATCATGATACAACCATTCATGCCGGAAGTGAGCGATAGGATTTTTCATCAGCTCGCGCTCGAGCCGGCATGCTGGCAGGAAATGGGAAAACCTTTGCCGGCGGGGCACCAGATCGGATCCCCAGAACCCTTGTTCTCAAAATTGGAGGATGAGAAGGTAGCAGGATTCAAGAAGGAGTTCAACGGGAAGACGGAAGAACAGAAGATGGAAAAAGAGGGTGGCAAAATGAAATTTGAAGATCTCGATTTACGTGTAGGCCGCATAACCAGCGTGGAGAAGCATCCGGACGCCGATAAGCTCTATATCGAGCATGTCGATCTTGGTGATGAGCAACGCCAGATAGTATCTGGACTGGTGGGTCATTATGCACAGGATGAACTGGAAGGCAAGCAGATAATCATGGTAACCAATCTGGCTCCGGCAAAGTTGCGCGGAGTCAAAAGCGAGGGTATGCTGTTGGCCGCAGGTCAGGAGCAGGCAGGTCTTCTTCTTGCGCCAGAGGCATCTCCGGGTGATCGTGTGACGCTCGACCAGAGTGAAACGTCTCCTCAGGAGCAGATAGATATCTCGCAGTTTTTCGCGGTGGAGATTACTGCCAAGGATGGTCATGCATATCATGATGGGAAGCCTCTGATGGTAGGATCGCACCATGTTGTCGTAGATAAGGGTATCGAGGGCAAGGTGCGGTAGCTCCTATTGCGGTAGATTTATATACGCCACATGCCGCGACTTAGCGTATGAACCGCCGGATAGTGGTATGTCTCTGCTCTCTAATTCTTCTGCTTACATTGCAAGTATCTGCTCTAGAGCCCGAGGATATAATCTACTCGTCAGAAAGTCTTTTGCTGGAACACCGTACTTCATCATCCATATACACGAGCTATGCAAGTGCACAGGCTCGTCTCATGAATATCTCTGCTCGTGTGGACCTCCGCCCTCTGGAGACATTCCGGCAGGATATGCTGTCGTTACAGATTGATCCTGAGCCCGTCTTTCAGCAGGGCAGCACTGTCATGCTGGTCTGGCAAGAGCCTGATGCCGGCGATCTGGATTTTAGTATCAGCAGTAGAGTGCGTACGCACAATGTATTTCTACCTGTCAAGGAGAAGGTCGCATTCCCGCTGGAAAATCTCCCGGAGGGAATCAGGCCATTTCTTCAAGAGGCGGCAAACATAGACATCACTGCCGACATCCGGAGTCAGGCCAACAAAGTGGTCCAGGGTCAGACAGATTATTATCTTGCGGTCCATGCGCTTGTTGATTGGGTGGAGGAGAATATCGAATACAGCCTCAATACGGTCACAGCTGATGTGTCGCTTCCTGCGTCATGGGTATACCAAGAAAGGGAGGGTGTATGCGATGAGCTGACAGCACTGTTTATCGCGATGTGCCGGAGCGTTGGTATTCCTGCCCGCTTTGTCTCAGGCATCAGCTATACTACATCATCCCTGTTTGATGATAAGTGGAGTTCTCATGCATGGGCTGAGGTGTACTTTCCCGAAGTGGGTTGGGTCCCTTTCGATATCACATACCGACAATTCGGTATTGTCGATGCTTCGCATATACATATGCGACACGCGGTGGATGCCAACAGTACACAGACACTTTATGACTGGAGCGGATTCGATCTGGATAATGTCAGGATCAAACTGGATGTCCTTGATTTCGATACTCGGGTCCTTGATGCTCAAGGCACCTTCAGGTACCCGGTAGAAATATCTGCAGAGATGTTTTCCGGGCGCGTAGGGTTCGATTCCTTCGGTCGCATTGATGTCCAGCTTAAGAACCAGGCCGATCACTATCTGTCTGTGCCCTTGCGAGTGCATTCTACAGAAGAGGTAAGGATGGAAGATGATGCAAAGACCATAGCTCTCAAACCAGGGGAGAGCCGGGAGGTATCCTTCTATTTTCAGCTCATCGGCGATTTTGACGCGGATTATCAGTATACGATGCCGTTCCAGGTAGTGAGCCATTGGGCAGGAGTGTCTGATCAGCTGGAGCTGCAGATTGATAGACATGGACCTGTCTTCTCAGAAAGGTCAGTTCGTGCCATGGGTGCTGAGGAGAGATTGACAGAGTTGCGTGAGAACGTAACATTGGAATGTCCAGCTGCAGCAGATGCATCGATAGATGCTCGTATCCTGGTGACATGTACAGTGATCAATCGCGGGAATGTGTACTATGAAGAAGTGCAATTGTGCAGCCGCGGAAGCTGCAGTCGGGCGCCCCTCGGGATACAGCAGCAGCAGAACATATCAGTTCCTCTCACATACGACAAGCAAGGCACATATATGACTGCTATGACGCTTCGTGCCGGCCAGACAGATTTGCAAGAGACGGTAGAAGTCTCTGTGCAGGATCGTCCATTTGTCGAATTGACGGACCTCCAGTATCCTCGCAGCGTGAAGTATAGGGAACCTTTCAGTATTTCAGCCGTGATCCGTGTCAGTGGTACCGTACATAACATGAATGCCCGCATGGATAATGGTTTCACTCCGGTGATCTGGAACATTGGCACTACAAAAGAGCATCAGAAGTTGGTTGCCAATCTCACATCGTCTTTCCTTCAGCCGGGGGTCAATGATGTGCTTCTGTTGGTGCAGTATCAGGATAAGGATGGAGAGGCTTATCGATCTGAGCAGGAGATCACTGTAGAACTTACAGATGTCTCTTGGTGGGCTTCATTGAGACTGGGTCTCACACATTGGATAGAGAAGTTGGCAGCTTGATTATTCGGGCAAGGGCCGCATCTGTAGACGGTAAGCTGACATGCACGGGTCACGCGCACGGAATCCGCAGAGATTCTCACTTTCGAAGCGATGGGCGTGACGCTCCATGCATGCGCGTGGGCAGTCAGCTGCTACTTCTATCTGGTGGGCATCCTGTTCTATGCGGACTATGTCATCTTGATCGGTGCCATCCTGATCAGAAAAATGTAGCTGAAGGATATGTAGATTGCCATTTTGCAGGCCTAGGGCAGCTCTTCCTCGCGGCACTTCAGGTCGAGGCAGTCCGATGTAGAGGAATACATCCCCATGAGCATGTAGTTGTGTCGCTTGCACCCCTACATAATGCGCCATGGCACCGAGTATCTCTCGCTGAGTACGAAAGACATCGTAGGTAGACTCAATGCGGTCCCGTACATAGAAGTAGCCTGTGATTTCGGGAGAGAACGTTTTGTGGCCATTTCTGGCATGTGCGTCCAGTCCTGATAATCCCCGCTCCAGATAGATATCAGAAGCCAATGGAAAATCCTCTGCGTAGATACAGTGTAGTCGTTGTTCTTCTTTTTGCAGGTCGGGCTCAGCAACCTTGCGGAACCTTGCTTCCTCCTTCGCTATTCTTGCGAACTCGTCAGCGCAGACAATACGTCCGAGATGGTCAGCGGTCAACACTAGTATACACTTCTCTATACTTACTATACATCTCTATCGCAAGAAAGGTTTATATATATGTCGGCACAAAACTGTTATGAATATAACACTGAGATAGTATCAGTGGGAAGGGATTCAGTATGAGGAAACTGGATGAGCAGGAGCGGGCGATAATACGGCAACTGATAAAGAACCCCCGTATTTCAGATAATAAGATATCGAAGAATACAGGGATTCCTGTAATGAGTGTGAACCGCAAGCGTAAGAGATTGGAAGAAGAGAAGCTACTGCGGTACTATGTATCTATAGACAAGGGAGAGTTCGGCCTGCGTATATTCGATGCCAAGCAGTTGTATGTGGTCAAGTTCAGGATAGGAATCACGCGCCGACGATACATGGAGACGTTGGAGCAGGACGCGAAGTGGCGTATGTTCAATTCACGCTATATCAGTCAGGTGTACCTTGGAGAGAAGGATGGACATCTTGCGCTGGTGCTCATACTGGATGCTCCATCGGAATCTGAGCTCGTGGAGGAATTCAATGGCAGGATAGTCAAGTACCTGACAGATACCCTGGGTGATGACTGCATAGAGAAAATCTATACCACTGCTCTGAATAAGATGGTGCGCGTACACCACAACTATATGCCTGCCACCAATATGGAGAGGGGAGTCATCAAAGATGAGTGGCCTGACGATCTCATCTTTGTTGATGAGGTCGCAAAGTATAATCAGGATGCAGACTAGTAGTCTCATTTGTGGGTCGCAAGAAATCAACCTGCCTGTACAAAGGTTTAAAAGCGATGCGTGAATATACTTCTGTCATAGTGACGGTGATCTGAAATGCTGGATATCAAGTTTGTCCGAGAGAATATTGAGGCAGTAAAGGAGAATATGCGCAGAAAGTTTCTTGATGAGAGGATCCCTCTCATTGATGAGGCTCTTGAGCTGGATAAGAAGTACCGTGCTCTTCTTTCCGAAGAGGAGTCGCTGCGATCGGAGAGGAACAGTATTTCACAGTCGATCAACAAAGCTAAGAAATCGGGAGAAGACGCCTCTGCATTCATACAGCAGGCCAAGGAGTTGCCGGCAAAAATCAAAGCAGCAGAGCAGCAGAAAGAGTCAATCAAGAAAAGGTTGGATGAGCTCCTGATGTTGTTCCCGAATATGCTTCATGAATCAGTCAAGAAAGGCAAAGATGATAGTGAGAATGTAGAGTCGGCCCGCTACGGAGAGCCGCGAGAGTTCTCGTTCGAGGTGAAGAGCCACACACAGATAGTAGAAAAGATGGGGTTGGCCGACTTTGATGCAAGTGCGCGTGTCGCAGGAAATGGATTCTACTACCTCTTGGGCGATCTTTCTCTTCTCAATCAGGCTCTTATGAGGTTCGGTATGGATTTCATGATCAAGAGAGGCTACACCATGGTAGAGCCTCCGTTGATGGTCAATTTTGACGTCTTGTCGGGCACAACGCCTCTCAAGGAGATCGAGGATCAGGCGTACAAGATCGAGAACGAGGATCAATATCTGATTGCTACAAGTGAATTCCCGCTGATAGGCATGTTCATCAATCAGACGTTCGACCACACGAAACTGCCTCTCAAGCTTTGCGGCGTGTCTCCGTGTTTCCGCAAAGAGATAGGGAGTCACGGCATTGACGAGAAGGGTTTGTTCCGTACGCACCAGTTCAACAAGGTGGAACAAATCGTGCTATGCAATCCTGATGAGTCCTGGAATTTCTACGACGAGATGCTTCGTAACTCCGTGGACATTTTCAATGAACTGGGGTTGCCCATCCGGGTCCTTGACATGTGTTCAGGAGATACGAGTGACCTGAAGATGAAGCAGGCTGATCTGGAGGTCTGGTCGCCACGGCGTCAAGAGTACTTCGAAGTGTGCTCATGCTCGAACCTCGGTGATAATCAGGCGCGCTTGCTCAATATTCGGGTGCGTCATCATGAGGGGAACTACTATCCGCATACTCTCAATGACACAGCTATCGCGACATCCAGGGCGATGGTAGCTATTCTTGAGAATTATCAAGAAGAGGACGGCTCTGTTGTGGTCCCTGAAGTTCTCAGGCCTTACATGTATGGAAAAGAGAAGCTGGAACCTTTGGATAGGGTATTCGACTAGTGGGTTTTTCCCATAGCTTATTTAAATGAGGAATGTCAGTTTTGCACCAAATGGCTCCGATCAATCCATATTTGTTAATAGGCGTCGGCGCAGTCGTCAGCTTTGTGTCATGGATAAATCCCGAAGCTCGCCCAAAGTTGGTACTATTCTTCTGGATAGGGATGGCTCTGTTCGCGTGGGGTCTTCTGCGCTTATTATGGAGAGCTGTGACTTCTCGGAAGAAAGAGGCTGTTCCCGATGGACAGCAACAGCCGAGGCAATCGAATCAGGCCCCTCATCCCCAGCATCAGACATGGCATCATACGCCACATGATGGGTATCGCCAGCAGCAGTTCCATGCTGCGCAACAACAGGTGATACGATGTCCGAATTGTGGAGGCACACGACCTGCCCACTTCCGTTTCTGTCCTCATTGCGGATATGGCGTCTGATCAAGAGGCTATGTCATTCAGAAGATCAAGGACCTTTTTTTCTATAGATTGTGCCGTCTTATCCATCTCAGCAGGATCCCCATTCTTGACATCGGGGATCATCCAGTGCATAAGTCTTTTCCCGTAGACGGTCTCATTGTCCTCAAAAAGCGCTTCAGGTACGTCGTCTGCAACAATGACTATCATATCCTGCCATCTGAGCAATGGGACATCCACACCCTTGCTGACGCCCCCTACATTCACTCCGTTTCGCAATCCGCACCTAATAATCGGATCATCGACAGGGCTGCCTCGTATGATACCGGCACTTTTGGCAGTGTGCTGATCAGAATGCTTGTTAAGGAAAGCCTCAGCAAGCTTGCTGCGGAATTTGTTGTAGCGGCAGATAAAAAGGATGTTCATGCAGAGATGAGAGAAGGGAGTATATATAAAATGTAATAAAAAAAGAAGCAATAAAAAAAGAAAAAAGAGGTGAAAGCATGATTCAGGCTTCAGCAACTGCTTCCTTTTTCTTGACTTTCTTTATTTCCTTGTCAAGATCCAGTTCATCGAGAAGCTCTTTGTAGCGGTTCCTGATGGTGACCTCTGTGACTCCAGCCACGTCAGCCACTTCGCGTTGCGTTCGCTTTTCATTGTGGATAAGCGCAGCAACATACAGAGCGGCTGCAGCAATCCCCGTAGGACCTCTTCCGCTGGTCAGCTCGTTCTTCTGTGCAAGCTCAAGAATCTCCACTGCCTTAGACTGCGTCTCTGGAGATGTCTTCAGGCTTGAGGCGAAGCGCGCGATGTAATCGGCGGGATTGCTCGGCAGGATCTTGATACCCAGTTCTCGTGTGACGAAGCGGTATGTACGTCCGATCTCCTTCTTGTCGATACCGGATGCTTCACTGAGCTCATCGAGCGTACGTGGTACGCCATGCCGTCGACATGCAGCATATAGTGCACCTGCAACCACAGATTCCATGCTGCGTCCTCGCACAAGTCCACGTTGTACTGCCAATGTATAGATGCGTGCCGATTCTTCTTCTACTGATTTGGGAAGTTTGAGATATGATGAGACACGCTTGAGTTCAGTCAAAGCCAATTTCAGGTTTCGTTCGATGGCTGTCGATATCCGGTACTGCCATTTCCTGAGACGGAAGAACTTGTTGCGCATCTTATTGCCCATGCCATACAAGTCGGATTTCTGGCCGACTTCTGTCCCTAGTCCCTGGTCATATTGGGTATAGGTCATGGGCGCGCCTGTTCTCCTACGGTTCGCGCTGTCTTCAGAATCGAATTCTCGCCATTCCTGGCCAAAATCAACCATCTTGTCCTCGATGACAAGACCACAAGATTTACAGATAACCTCTCCTTTGTCTTTGTTCCAGAATAGATTGATGCTTCCGCACTCTGGACATTTCTTCACGTACGAATCTGCCATTTTTGTTCCTCCAGTACGTTGACACAGAATTACCCGTGCCTTCATCCCCCTTGACAATGTAACGAGTAAGTTACAATAATCTATATAAAGAGTAGATAGTGCTTATATATAAAGTTTGTGGAAATTTGCGAAAGTTTTTTAAAAAAAGTATAGAATTTTCTATACTGGAATATATATGTTCTCGCATTTTCAGGTGGGGTTAAATTTATAAATTCAATGGCAGTCAGCATGTGCATCTTACCTACGCATGTTTCATCGCATGGCGCTGGTGATGTCGCAGAATACGGTATTGTCTCCGTAAAATCGATGCGATAGTATGTGGAGAATACGCTCATGCATACAGCATACATTTTTGCCACGGTCGCATAATCTGGTATTGCGCTGGCCTTGAGAGCCAGTGGGGCAACCCATTCCCGGTCCGAATCCGGGCCGTGGCGTCCCGTATTCGAACATCTTCGGACTGGCGTCCTCGAGTT
>CAZMDB010000055.1:0-9658 GCA_964565095.1 uncultured Methanosarcinales archaeon
ACCCCCCCTTGACAATGCATGCATTCTTGCCTGGGGATCTTCCCCAGGATTTTTTTCTTTCTTATGGTGTATCTAAAAAAATATTTAAGTGACTTTTGTAACCACCCTAAAATGGCAGTATTTTCACAGGAGCGATGTCAAGCTGCACTCACCGAACAGATAGAGAAGGAATTTTCGGATCTGCAGGAACTTCCATCGGATTCATTGGTGATGATCGATGACGGAACCAGTGCGGATGTCACGGTTCTCAAGACACAGGGTATACAACAGCAGATTTCAAATACCTGGATGTCGGGGTTCAGTTCGAAGCAGGCCAAGCAGGAATATGCAGCTTTTAGAAGGTATGGTCACATGGTCATAAAGGGAGACGGACTGTCATTTGGGACACACGGATTTCTTGATGATCAGTTTCTTTATCCATGTGCACACAAAACGGGATGCACGGTACCATTGGTCAGATCCTACAGAGGAGGGCTTGGTTTAGTGGATGTGTTACCCGTCAAGCAGCAAATCACCGTAGGGACAGATGCGGTACGTGCGTATCTGCAGAAAAATATGCATCCTGAAGTCTTTCAAGCCGTGGTGCCTTCTTTCATCTTTGGCACTATGTCAGTTGCCCGGGATGATCCGCAACTAGGATGGTGGGAAGCAAGGAAGATAGGCAGGAGAGTAAAAGGGGTTAGCAGGAGCCGCGAGTCGGGTGGTTTCTTCTACCTTGCCGAAAGGGATAGGATATCCTGGGGATTAGGTTGTGCGGAGGGATATCAGTTGAGCATATTGCACAATATGTTCGTGCACATGACTCACTATGCAGGCGATGCAGGCGATATCTTCCCTAATGTGAGCAAGCCTTACTATGCGACAGATGATCCATTGACAGCTGCTTCTCACGTCTCGGAAATATTCGCTGCACCGTATCGAGATGTTGTCCGGGACACTACCAGAAAGATGCTTGAAAAGAGATTGATGGAATGAAAAGTTGTGTTCCTGTAGTGTTCAGGTCAATTTTTATGAGAGCATGAAATATACATTCTACGATGGTGTCTCGACGGAATATAGAAATATTTATATCCGGAGACCATCGCCTCTGGATGTATAGGTTGTATAGAAAAATATAGTGATAGCAATGTCAGAGCCAGTGATCGTGCGTGTTCCCATAAAACATGTGCGTCCCGATATGCGTAGGATCAAGAGGATGGATCCGATCTGGGACATCGAATTGGAACAACCCCGGGGACTCTTTTCAGCCCATCAGCACGAGCTGGAGCGATGGGGACTTCATCCAGGGCAGCTCATCTATGGCACGCATGATTTGGAGGCGCATCTACGTCCGGCGTATCTTTCTGTCATTCCCTGCAAAGGGAAACCGCCCTATGAATATGAGATCCACAATTTGGTAGAGGCTACCGCCATGCATGCATCTCTCAACAGAGACGGCAACAATAAGTATCAGGTTGTGATGGAAAACCCGCTAGTAGCACGCCATCATCGATGGAGGAACTTCGCGTTCTCGCCTTCTGAGGACTTCCTTCGCGCCTACGTGACCGGAGCAGTTCCTGACATGAGTCTGCACAGGTATTACTGGATAGATCATGTAGACGTACGTAGATCATGAGGTAGATATATGAAGATAGGAATGGATATCGAGCGAGTGGTACGTGGCCCCCACTCATTTCAGCAGATAGTCTTTGCGCACCCGGGTCCAAAGGTAGGATCATTCGAGTTGACTGATAGCCAGCTTCAGAATCTTGCATTGTTGCCTGATACTGCATATTCCTATAACAATCGCCCACGCATGGCATTCGATCTGGAAAGTATGACTGATGAGCAAGCGCAATATCGCATCATGAAGGAGACTGCACCAGAAGGATACAATAGCTATCTCGCCATCACAGGCATAGCTGCAGAATCAGATGCGACTCCGGGATTCCCTATGTCGCGGCCCCAGTACACTGTGGAATTTTTCAACTATGGGATACTGCATAACTGGAAGCGCACTCTCAAAAGTGAGTTTTCTGCTCTGCAGCGACATTTCTGGATGACGTTTGACCATACCCAGATGACAGAATTGACAGGAGCTGATCCGCGGAGATACCTGTACGCAGCAAAACGTAATCCACTAGTGCTTCCTGTCTATCGCATCAGAGATATGAATGTCAGCGAGATGCGCAGCAGGTATCAGAATTGGTAGTTCTGCAGCCCTAAAGTCGCTTTTCAATAATATTTCAGGTCTTCGAAGGTGATTCCGCTTAGATAGAGTTAAATATGAGTTCCTAATTCGGGTCATATATGGACAATAGCACAGTCAAAAGCAATGACATTACTCAAAGATCTGCCAATTGGATCTACGGCTCTCATTGAAGATGGCTACGGCAGTTAGATCATGCGAAAAGGGCGATTGAAAAGAGAAGTGCAAAAGTATAGATGTCCATGCATTGGTACGCATACGCAAACTGAGGCAATATTGAAGTTGGAGGGCGCTGGGATGTCTTTTTCAGAACTCCTCCAGTTGGATGGTCTGTATCCTAGTTTTCCACTGGGTGGCTATAGGGTGTTATGCTCTCAGGCATCAGCTGTTTCTGTCTATACTGGTTCTGATACGATACTTGATCGGTTGTCTGAACATGTACCTGCTGAGGTTCTAGACGGCGTCGTGGGACCTTTTCTTGAAGGACAAATGTCTTCATCTGAGCATAAGGACAGCATCCTGACGTATTTTAAGCATCTTCTTCCCCCCCCAAAGGTCGAGAGGGATGCTGGCGATGGCGACTTTTTCTATTTGGCAGGAAGGAATGCGATCCAGTTCGGTTCAGGATTGGAGAGATTCACTATCAGGCGGAACCGTCTCTATACCCAGATCAATGCATCTTCTCCGTTCATGATTGATTCTATGATGTGGCCGTCTTTTGGTACTAGGAGTCCCGAAGAAGCAGTGGAGCATCAAAGACAATCTTTTGCCTCTGCGTACACACTTAGCCTTACAGGAGCTGGTGCAGAAATGGGACGTTACTTCGTCATGTATTCACGTACCAGATCGCTGACCAGTTTCCCGTCAGCTTTGCCACGTGTCTCCTGCATCACTTGTCCCATGATCGCACCAAAAGGAGCATCCTTGTTCTTGTCAACAACCTTTTTGACAATGTCTTCCACCTCCTCAGCAGGCATCAATTTGAAATGAGCGATAGCTGTTGTTGCATCACTGCCTTTTTTCTCCATATACACAATCGCATCAATTGCATTGTTCAGTGAAAAGGACCCGTCTTCTGCTGCTTGGAACAACTCTATCCATGTGTCACGGGAAATGTCAATATCCAGCTTATGTTTGCGCTTCAACTGTTGTGGCACTGAAGAAAGGCTTTCAGCTATGCTTGCCGGCTTGAGATTCTTATATCCCTTTATTGCATGTTCAAAGAGTTCCCAATCATTCCCTTTTGCAGTCAAAGCAGCAAGGTCCTCAGAGAGACCATACTCTTTCTGGTATCGCCTGATTTTCTTCTCGATCAGCTCCGGAACATCCACTTCGATATCCTTCACATCGATAGGCAGGGTATCAGTCTCCGGGTACATGCGGGCCGCACCCGGCATCGGTCGCAGATAGGTTGTAGTACCATCATCATTTGCCTTGCGTACCTCTTTAGGAACACCATTTGCCAGCATCTTGAGCCGCATGAACAACGCGATGAATCCATTCGTACACTGTTCTTTCGTCCCGACTATCATGACAAATGCATCCTCATCTGACAGCTTCAGGCGTTTCCGCACCAGTGCGATCTCCGAGGAGGAAAAGTGATACTTCTTTGGATCTTCGTCAGAGTGGATAATGCCACCGATGCCAGTCTTGACCTTGGCAAAATCAGACACATCGCTGCCAAGTCTCTTGCCCGGCTGAAGTTCAAGTCCGAGTCTGCCTGCCATCTGTGGAAGTGGCACAGCAGCAACTTCCATGCCGGAACTGCGTGCCTTGGCGATGAACTTGCACTTGGTCTTATCGAAGATATCTGAAACAGCAACATACTTGGTAGTCTTAGTAGTCAGTTTGAGAGAAAGAATGTTCTGCTGACGGATTGCCTCATTCTTGACAAGGGTAGGAATCATTGCCAGGTCCTGCGCTCCTTTGATCTCTACCCGGCTCCCACCCTTGATAGAGACATTGACATCCTGACGTATCGTGCCAAGCCCCCTCTTGACGCGTCCGGTGGAACGCAGCATCATGCCTAGCTGGGCCGCAACTTCCTGGCAATGCTCTGGTGAGATTATGTCGGGATCAGTCCCGATCTCGATCAGGGGGATTCCCAGGCGGGAAAGGTTATACGTGTCCTCTGTGGCAGTGCGTGATATGATCTTTGCAGCATCCTCTTCAACGGCGATGCTGGGAATATGCACATCCCCTTCTGAAGTGACCAGTTTCCCATTGCGTGCCACAAGTGCGGTCCGCTGAAAACCCGTCGTGTTGGAGCCATCTACTACCGTCTTGCGCATGATCTGGACTTCATCGACCGTATCAGCATTGAGTAGTTGTGCCATTTGCAGTGTAGTATAGAGCGCTTGCTGATTCATCAGGTGAGGCGGTTCCTCATCGAGTTCTACCAGGCAGCAGGTATCAGGATATGCGCGATAGGCATATGTTTTGGACTTTGCTTGTTCCTGTGCAGCCGCCTCATCGATGGCCCCGGTTTCACCTACCACAGCGCGCAGTTTCCGGTTGACAGTGGTGTGCGGTTCATCATCTTCAGAGATATCAGTCGGGCAGTCGCAGAACAGTTTCTTGCCTGCTAACTGCTGATGCATCTCCACTCCACAGCGGATTCCCATTTTCCTATAATCTAACTCTTCGTTCTTGTCACTCATGATTAATCACTGGTCATGATAAAGGTAGGTGTCTGGTTGTATGCGGAGATTGACTTCTCCGGCAATATTGGTGCTAAATAATTTCTTTGATTCGTCCGTATTTTTCGACTGTCCCAAGGACCACCCTAATTTGACATAGGCTGTCTCCGGCGTCATATCTTCTGAAAACAGGCACCCGGCTCCGATAGAGATCTTTCGCAGGTTAGTATACACGTGAGGATGTGTCCTGCCATAGAGTGTTTGGCTCGCTATGACAACCAGAACACCTTTCTTCACAGCTTTCTGCAGGGCTCCTACGATGTTATGGCTAGCCTGATCGGTGGGCACATGTCCCAGAGCGGTGGCGCTGACCACCAGGCCCTTATAGTCATTCTTGATGAAATAGTCAATGAGGCCTTCATCCATACCAGGATATACCTGTAGGAGGCCAGTCTTCGCCTCGAAAGATGTTCTTGCTATGGTTCGTTTATCCATATCCCGATGAGGATAATCAGTCTGCAGGATTTCGATGTCCCTATCAGTCCATATTTTGGCCAGAGGCAGATCATTGACAGGTTGGAATGCATCCCTGCGTGATGTGTGCATCTTACGCACTTTGGTGCCGCGCACAAGCGTACAGTAATCGTCATTGCTTGTACCATGCATGCAGGTGGCAACTACTGCGCCATCGAATTCTGCCGCTGCTCTGATTGCACATATAAGATTCATGAAAGCGTCGCTGGATCCACGATCGATCGACCGCTGCGATGCAGTCAGAATGACTGGCTTGTTCAGGTCTTGCAACATGAAAGACAGGGCCGCTGCAGAATAATGCAGCGTGTCAGTACCGTGCGTAATCACTACGCCTGCGATATCATCTTTTAGCAACTGCGCCTGCGTTTCCTCGGCCATCTGTTTCCAGATCGTAGGATTGAAGTCCTCGCTCATGACATTGGTCACTGAGACCGCTCTGACATTGGCGATGCCAGCAATCTCCGGACACATAGCGATGAAGTCATCGGCGTTGTAGTCCGCAATCACACCGCCGCTCTTGTAGTCGATCCGGCTCGAAATAGTCCCCCCGAAAGAAAGAAGCGCAACTGTAGGAAGTTCAGGATTATCTGTATGTGTGGCATGAGTGACTTTTGGAGCAGCGTATTTCTTCTTTACCGATATTTTCTGTATCCGATCATTGCGGATCCCCAGATTGTATCCGCTCTCTAGCTTCACCACGGTGATATCCGAAGAGAGCATCTCCGGACGTGGAAGAAGTGTGCCCTGGATCGTATCATCAGCAGTAATAATCTGGACGTGATCTCCTGCAGCGGGTTTGGAAGTCATCAGATGCAAGAGACAAAATGAGATTTATAAGGCTTTTGTTCCTTGAATACCGCTTTTGTCCCTTGATTGCTCTGCTGAGAAAATTGATTATGCTTAAATAGCTGTTCAGTTTACCCGGATATTATGGAGAAAGATATTGCGTTACTCTGTGACGGCATGCACTATGTGCCAAGGATAGCTGCCGGACAGCCGGACATATCGGTGATCTCACCAGGTCTACTTTCTGAGTATGGGATACGGGATAGTTGCCGTCTGGTCTCAATACACAATCACAGTTCGCCTGCTTCACCATGCGCGGCAACAAGCATAGGGCAGTTGCGTACTGCAGCGAGGCGCAAGCATCTTGATTGCACCTATCTTACCGATCATCATGTCCTTACTGTGGATGAAAGCCACAGCCTGCAAGCCGGGGTCGAGCTGAAGACAGAGTTCGGCGAGGTCAATCTGCTTGATGTGCGCCCGCACAGTATCCTTCCAGAAAAAAAATGGAGAGACGTGCTTGATTTTTCTTATGCGCAGAGGGAGGCAGGAGCGATTCTGGGACTGAATCATCCCTTTTCAGGGCAGATGCTGTCCTTCTTGCCGCAAGGGAGACGTCGTGGAGGATTCGATTTCGCAGCCTACCTTGACAGTCCAGGTGATACATCCATGAAAACACTGGTAGCCACCTTCGATTATGTGGAGTTGAATACAAACAATTATAGTGGACGAGATGCTGTTGCTGCAATGCAGTTGGCTGATGAGTATGATACTACGCTGCTAGTCGGAGAAGACACGCATTTTACCTGCATGGTGGGCCGCACTGGGTTCAATGCCATCCCTTCACATATGACGCTGCGCGAAGCATTGGCGGAACGGAAAGTGGTTCCGGTCCTCACTAGAAAAGGCGCAGCTTATGTACAGGGTGGATGGTTTCCATTTGCCGCCTGGCAACGTCTGCGTAGCGGAATACGGAAGGGATCAAAAAATAGGTAAAAAAAAAGAAGGCATCAGCCGAAATAACCCGGCCTCTGCGTCACCTGTCTTGCTTGTTTTGTCTTAAAGGTACCTTCCATCTCCTTGTAGGCTTTCTCAATGTCATCGGTGACAGAAGCGCGCACATGCTGGAGTGCAGCGTCAAAGTGCTTCTGCATGACAGTATTGCTTTCGATATCCTCTCGTAGAGCCAGGATTGCTGCTTCACGGCAGACTGCCTCTATGTCAGCACCGACATAGCCTTTTGCTGCTACAGCCAGCGCTTTGAGGTCGACGTCAGACCCAAGGGGCATACTCTTGGTGTGAAGCCTGAAAATTTTCCCCCGCATATCATCGTCAGGTACAGGTGTCAGTATGATGCGGTCGAAACGTCCCGGGCGCAGCAATGCGGGGTCGACAATGTCGGGCCGGTTCGTCGCTGCGATAATGACCACATCAGCCAGCGTCTCCAGACCATCAATCTCGGTCAGCAGCTGATTGACGACGCGTTCAGTCACGCCACTCTCACTGCTCTGCCCTCCACGTCGTGGAGCAAGGGAGTCGATCTCATCAAAAAAGATGATCGAGGGTGCAAGCTGTCGTGCTTTTTGGAAGACCTTGCGTACCGCCTTTTCTGACTCGCCTACCCACTTGGACAGCAGCTCAGGGCCCTTCACAGAGATGAAATTCGCTTTGCTTTCCCTGGCAACAGCCTTTGCAAGCATAGTTTTTCCTGTCCCCGGAGGTCCATAGAGTAGGATGCCTTTGGGTGGTTTGATTCCCAGTCTGGTGAATGCAGCAGGGTTCTTCAGCGGCCACTCGACCGCTTCCATCAGGCTCTGCTTCACATCAGCAAGCCCCCCTACATCTTTCCACGTGACATTAGGCACTTCAATCATGACTTCACGCATCGCGCTCGGACGCACATAATGCAGTGCATCACGGAAATCATTCAGCGTGATAGTCAGACGGTCCAGCATCTCCTGAGGGATAGACTCGTCTTTATCCAGTGAGAGCTGCGGAAGAACCTTGCGCAGCACGACCATAGCAGTTTCCCTGGACAGTGCTGCCAGATCCGCACCCACAAAGCCGTGGGTCACCTCAGCCACTTCATCCAGCAGGTGTTCGCGTACTGCATCATTGATCATGCTTGAGATTTTCTGCTCGGTCCGCAGATCTTTCAGATGGGATTGCAGAGCATCGGCGATCTCGCTGGCGGTAGTGTGTGATTGTCCAGAACTATAGAAATCCTCTGCCATAAGCGTGGACAGATGCCATTTCAACTCTGAGGGCAGTTGGATAGCTGAGTTGGACTTTAGAACCACATCTCTGATTGCATTGATTGCATCCTTCTTGATACCACGCTCATCAGAATTCTGGGACTTCGACTCCAGTATGATCCTTGCGATATTATTCAGATCGATATTCTCCAGGTTTGCGTAGAGTTTGTCGATAATCTCCTTTTTGTCAGTGTATACGCCTACGTTTTTCAGACTAGTATTGATAGGCATGTTCCGTGTGTGGATCTTAAGGACAGCCATCCGTCCATCTTTGTTCGGAGGAGCGATCTCCAGTTCACGATCGAACCGGCCTGGTCTGCGCAATGCAGGGTCCAGAGCATTGGGGATGTTAGTTGCAGCAATCACTACGACCCGCCCTCGGGATTTGAGACCATCCATGATGGCCAGCAGTTGAGCCACGACCCGTCGTTCGACCTCTCCTTTCGATTCTTCGCGCGCCGGAGCGATCGCATCGATCTCATCGATGAAGATGATGGAGGGTCCGCTCTTTTCAGCTTCCTCGAATTTCTTGCGCAGATTAGCCTCAGACTCACCATAGAACTTGCTCATGATCTCTGGACCATTTATAAGTACGAAGTTGGCATTAGTCTCATTAGCCACTGCTTTTGCCAGGAGAGTCTTACCAGTTCCTGGAGGACCGTGCAAGAGGATTCCTTTCGGGGGGTCGATGCCTAGCTGATCAAAAATTTCTGGATGCTTGAGTGGAAGTTCGATCAGTTCCCGCACTTTGGTAATCTCCTCGCTTAGACCGCCGATGTCTTCGTAAGTGACATCCGGCACAGTCTCTCCATCCTTGAGATCAACAGCCTCAGGATTGAAATCTACTGTGGTATTCTCTGTAATGATGACCGGCCCTTTCGGGTTCGTGTCCACGACAATGAACTTGAGGTCTGAGAAACCGAAGCCTCCCAATCCCTCATCCATGATGTTGAAGATGTCAGAGAAAAAAGGGTTCTGGCTCATCATGGTACGGCGTTTCCGTGTACCGCCTAGGCTTACGATGTCACCTTTGATGATCGCTTGACCCAATAGGCCTTGCTTGAACATCGCAGGCGGTGCGTTGACCGCGATGCCCTTCTGTGAGGGGGCAATAGTGATGGTTTTGGCTTCCTTCACTTCAGCACTGTCCAGAGTTACATACTCACCGATTCCTGTTCGGGCATTCCTTCTGATCAGGCCATCCATGCGAATGATGTTCAATCCGATATCTCCAGGGTAGGCACGATCGATGATAG
>CAZMDB010000056.1:0-9416 GCA_964565095.1 uncultured Methanosarcinales archaeon
TTCCAAGGTGGTGATCCTGGAGCTGGATCTCAATGATAAGGTGCGAAAGGCCAAGTTGGCCCGGGAGTCACCGGAACCCAAGAAGAAGGAAGCCTCCCCTAAGCCAGAAGGAGCATCTGTAAAATCCACCAAAACCCCCAAATCCAAGGGGACAACAAAGAAGGCGGCAAAGAAGACATCAAAAAATACGGAAAAGAAGCAGTCAGAGAAGGCAGCTACATCAGAATCCCAAGAATAAGTGTGATACCAAATGACCAGAACGCAACACATCAAGAGGCTGACTATGCCGACCACATGGCAGGTCAAGCGCAAGAATATCACGTTCATCAAGCGTCCGAAATCAGGAAAGATGCGCGAGTTGTCAGTGCCATTCGTTGTCGCGGTACGCGATATGATCGGTGCAGCAAGCACTGCACGAGAAGTACAGTTCATGGTGAACGAGCGTTCAGTCCTTGTGGCAGGAAAGCCGGTGCTAAGCCAGAAGTTGCCAGTGGGACTGTTCGAGGTTGTCACATTCAGCAAGAGCAAAAAGTCCTATCGACTTGTCCTCAACAGCCATGGAGGGTTGCATTTCGTGGAAGCTGACGGACAGAATACAGTCGCACGAGTGGTGGGCAAGACGGATGTCAAGGCTACAAAGAAGAGCAAGACGCAGATCAACCTCCTGAACGGAAGGAATGTGCTTGTGGATAAGCACACCGTGAAAGTTGGTGACTCAGTGTTGCTGGACAAGGATATGCAGATCAAGGAGGAGTATCCCCTCAAGAAGGGTGCCTCAGTGATCCTTATCGCAGGAAAGCACATCGGAAGCGTCGGTGTGGTAGAGGATATCCAGAATAAGACGATAACATTCAAGTCAGGTGAAGAAGTCTTCGAGACACGAAAGGCATACGCATTCGTGGTCGGGAAAAGCAAACCTGCAATCAAACTCGAATAAATGTGAGAATCATGGCAGAAGAGAAAAAGGCGGAAGCGCAGAAAGCGCAGGAGAAGAAGGAAGCTGGTTCGAAAGCTTCGGATAATTCCCAGAATCCTATGCGCACTGTACGAATCTCCAAGCTGACCCTCCATATCGGTGCTGGAACAGACCATGCAATGATGGATAAGGGTGTCGAGCTATTGGAGATGATTACAGGAATTGCTCCGGTAAAGACCAGAGCGGTCAAGAGGATCCCGACTTGGGGTCTTCGACCTGGACTGCCAATCGGATGCAAGATCACACTGCGTGGCAAGAAAGCAAGTGAAGTGCTTGAACGGCTACTCAAGGCGCGTGATGATCTGCTGCCGGAAAGCTGCTTTGATAATAATGGAAACATTTCCTTCGGTATCAAGGAGTATATCGATATTCCGGGTGTCGAGTATAATCAGAAGATAGGTATCATCGGATTGCAGGTTTCAGTTACGCTTGAACGTCCAGGATATCGTATCCAGCGAAGGCATCTTCGGACAAGAAAGATACACCATAACCATAAGGTGACAAAGGAGGACGCGATTTCGTTTGCTCGCGAGTCTCTCAAGATACAGGTAGAGTGAGTCGAAAATGACTGCAAGTGATCATAAGAAAGCATACAAACAGCTCAAGGCAAAGCCTGCCAAGCTGGCAAAATACAAGAAGCATAATGCTCCAGCTGATCGAAGCTGTGGAAAGGCATTGCACTCATGTGTCCGATGTGGACGCAAAGGAGGGCATATTTCCAAGTATGGGCTTTCGCTTTGCCGTCAGTGCTTCAGGGAAATTGCCCCTGAGATAGGATTCAAGAAATTTAGTTGATAGGTGCAGGAAAATGTCATTGAATGACCCGTTAGCAAGTGCGTTGTCGAAAATACGCAACGCCGAAAATGTCGGAAAGGCAGAGGTTGTGCTCCGTCCGTCTTCCAAGATGATAAAGACGGTCCTCTCAATCCTCAACGATAAGATGTATATCGGAGGATTTGAAGAGGTCGAGACGCAGCGAGGAAACTACCTGACTGTCAATCTGATACATAGCATCAACAATGTCGGGGTCATCAAGCCACGATACGCATTCAAGATCACAGATTATGAGGCAGTTGAGAAGAATTATCTTCCTGCAAAGGATTTTGGTGTCATTATTGTGACTACATCAGAAGGTATAATGACCCTGCAGGAAGCCAAAGAGAAGCAGATCGGCGGAAAGCTTGTCGCGTTCTGCTACTAGATGTGATGATCATGAAACTCGAAAAGCTTGAAAAGACGGTCGCGATCAAAGAAGGCGTCTCTGTCCAGAAGGAAGGGACTGCGATCACGGTCAAGGGTCCGAAGGGAGAAATCTCACGAGATTTTCCTTCGAAAAGGATTTCCGTCGAGGTCAAGGGATCAGAGATACTGATTTCCAGCAAGAATGTAACCAAGAGGGAGAAGACCTTGATGGGGACGTATCAGGCGCATCTGCGAAATATGGTGCAGGGCGTGGAGGAGCCATTCGTCTATAAGCTCAAGGTATGCTCAAGCCACTTTCCGATGAATGTCAGTGTGAACAATGGCAAGCTCGTCGTGAAGAATTTCATAGGAGAAGCAGTGCCTCGTGAGATGTCGCTTCCTCAGGGAGCAGATGTCAAAGTGGAGGGAGATGAGATAGTGATCGAGTCTCCGGACAAGGAGATTGCGGGTCGCATCGCATCAAACGCCGAACAGTTGACACGCAGGACGGCCTTCGATCGCCGGATTTTCCAGGATGGGATCTATATCACCCAGAAAGGCAAAAAGCAGATAACACTATAAGGTGCATGAAATGGTAGACAGAAAGGAAGTAAAGGCCAGGAAGCCCTCGTTCAGCCGCCACGAAGCAGGCCAGAAGAAACGTATCGGCTCAAGCTGGCGACGACCGAAGGGACGCCAGAATAAACTGCGTCTCGGCGTCAAAGGCTACAAGGCACCTGTCAGCAAAGGCTATCGTATGCCAAGGTCCTTACGGAACAAGGACACGGTATCTGGTCTGGAGCAGTGCCACATCACCAGTATGGCTGATGTGGAGACAGTGGATCCTAAGACCATGGGAGCCATCGTGTCCCGTGCAATCGGCATGCGCAAGAAGATAGAGATTATCAAGAAGCTTCAGGAAAAGAAAGTAAAGATCCTCAATATCGCTGATGTAGAGAGCTATATGAAGAGCTTCGAGGAAGAGCGGTCAGCTGCCAAACAGAAGAAGCAGGCCCGCGAGTCGAAGAAGAAGAAAGCAGAGGAAAAGACTGCGAAGGAAGAGGAGAAAAAGAAGGCAGAGGAGAAGAAGAAATCCGAGGATAAGAAGTCTGAGGAGAGTAAATCTGATCAGCAGAAGGAGCAGAAGGAGAAAGAGAAGATCCTTCATCACAAACAATAATCAGGTGAATCATTATGCAACTGACGGTACAACGCAGGCTCGCAAGCGAGATCCTCAAATGTTCCCCGAAAAGGGTGCAGTTCGATGAGGCTCAGCTCGAGATAATCAAGGAGTCGATCACGAAAGCAGACGTTCGCGCTCTGATAGATAGTGGAGCGATTGTCGAGAAGCCTGTGAAGGGAGTCAGTAGAGGACGAGCAAGGAAGTCTCAGTCGCAGCGTGCCAAGGGCAGACAGCGAGGACAGGGAACCCGTAAAGGAACGGCAAATGCCCGGGAATCCCAGAAGGACAAATGGCTTCGACGTGTGCGTCTTCAGCGTGCATTCATCAAGGAGCTGCGTGAAAAAGAACTGATCTCTGTGCAGACATATAGGTCATTGTACCAGAAGGTCAAAGGCGGATTTTTCCGTAATAAGCGTCATATCAAACTCTATCTTGGAGAGCGGAAGCTGATCCAGGGCAAAGAGGAGTAGAATAAAAAGGAAATGTGAATACTATGGCATCCCAGAGAACATATGTGGTCCCTTACCGAAGGAGAAGGGAAGGAAAGACGAATTACCGGAGGAGGCTCAACCTACTCAAGAGCCGGAAGAACAGGATCGTCGTCCGGAAGGGGACCAAGCAGATCATAATCCAGCTTGTTGCATATACTCCGGATGGAGATACTGTGCAGATCCAGGCCAACTCTGCTGAGCTTGCTGAGAAGGGATGGAAAGTACGTAATGTCAATATGCCGCAGGCCTATCTGACAGGGTTGCTGTTTGCTGCCAAGGCGAAGAAGAAGGCGGAAGGCGCAGTTGTCGACTTCGGTTTGTACCCGGCATTGTCACAGACAACCATCTATGCAGCAATCAAGGGCATCATTGATGGTGGTGTGCATATCCCGTTCGATGAGGATGTGCTTCCTTCAGAAGATAGGTTGCACGGTGAGCACATCGCGCAGTTTGCAAAGAAGCTTGCGCAAGAAGATAAAGATAAGTATACACGACAGTTCGGACGATACATCAAGGCTGATGTTGATCCGACACGATTGCCTGAACTAGTAGATAACGTGAAGGCAAATATAAAAGGATGATTAAGGATTGGTGAGCATGGCTAAGTCAAGATCAAGGAACAAGAGACGACCGGCGCGCAACCAGCGTACCTTCGATATACAGGAGTGGAGTCCAAAGACAGCACTCGGAAAGGCTGTCAAGCAGGGACATATCACTGATATCAGGGAGGTCATTGAGAGCGGGAAGGTCATTCTTGAAGCAGAGATAGTGGATGCACTGATCCCAAATGTACATAGCGACCTGCTTCTTGTGGGACAGGCGAAAGGTAAGTTCGGCGGTGGACAGCGAAGAGTTTTCCGCCAGACGCAGAAGAAGACTCGTGAGGGAAACAAGCCAAGCTTCTCGACCTATGCTGTTGTGGGAAATGGCAACGGGTATGTCGGTCTCGGATACGGAAAAGCGAAAGAGACTGTGCCTGCACGTGAAAAAGCAATTCGTAATGCAAAGATCAATCTTATCCAAGTTGCACGCGGATCAGGAGATTGGGAGTCGGATACAACTGTTCCCCATACGATACCGTTCGCAGTCACTGGTAAGTGTGGATCCGTAGAAGTGACACTTATGCCTGCACCCTTGGGAACAGGGCTGGTCATCGAATCAGAGTGCCAGAAGATACTCAAGGCAGCAGGAATCAAGGATATCCGGTCGAAAGCTAAAGGATTGACGGGCACAAAGACCAATATGATCAAGGCATGCTTTGATGCGCTCCGCAAGCTCGTGCTGACCAAGGTGCGGGAAGGAGACATAGAACGTCTCTCTATCGTGTATGGAAAGATAGAGAATGCGCAAGAGGACTCTGTGGAGCCTCAAGATCATGATGAGGTGTATGGTGATGACGATGAGTAAGATTGCGGTAATTCGTATCTCCAGTTCGATCAACAGGAAGAAGGAGATTGTTGACACGCTCAACATGTTGAATCTCCCGAAGAAGTACTCTTGCACAGTCATCGAGGATACGCCTAGCAATAAGGGTATGCTCCAGAAAGTGAAGGATTGCGTGACATGGGGAGTGCTTGATGAGAAGACAGAGAAGCTTCTTGCAGCAAAGGACAAAAAGACCATAGCTCTACAGCCGCCTAAAGGCGGATTTGAGCGGAGAGGGACCAAGAAATCATTCGCTACAGGCGGTGCTCTCGGAAACCGAGGAGAAAAGATCAATGATCTTCTCGCAAAGATGATTGAATAAGTGATTATCCATGACACATAACAAGCGTAAGAAAGGAAGCCGGAAAAGAGGCAGCTGGACCCATGGCTGGGGAGAGAAGAAGAAGCACCGCGGCGCAGGAAGCCGTGGAGGTCGTGGGAATGCAGGAAGCGGAAAACGCGCCGATGTCAAGAAGCCAAGCTTCCGCAAGAGCAATCGCGTGTTCGGTCGGCATGGTTTTGTCAATCATGGAGCAGGACCTGCCGTCAAGTCCATTAATGTCGGATATTTCGATGATGCTTCCCTCAAGGGTAAGCAGGGCGTCGATTTCGGCAAAGTGATCAAGGTTGATCTGGAAAAACTAGGATATCAGAAGCTGCTGGGATCAGGAAAGGTCGTAGGAGCTTATGAGATCACAGCTGCAAGTGCTACACAATCAGCAATCAAAAAGATTGAAGCGGCTGGCGGAAAGGTCATCTTGCCTGAATCTGGCGAAGAATAGAGCTGAGCTATTTCCTTTTTTTCTTCCATATTTATTCTGCTTATACTGGTACCAGATATTTTTTGTATCTAGTGGCATCTGATGACAATTATTCCAAGGAGATAGTAGCCTCTATTTGACAGTGATGGCCAATTCCTGGGTGTCCACTACAGAATTATTGTATACAAGATCAGCCAGCACAGTGAACTTGGTCAGATCACTGCCTTCAGCTTTCTTTCCGAAGATAGAGAATACATAGGATAGTCGATCATTTTTTCGGTAAAAGGTGCCTGTCTGGATTGTATCCACCGATGCATTGCCATTGTAGAAACGGATATAGTCGTTGTTAGGGCTGTATAATTTGATCGCAAATGAGGTGGGGATATCACCATCATCTTTCTTAGTGACCGACACAGTAAGGGAATCCGAGGTGTTATTGTGCATGATAGTCAGACTGTCAGGCCGTATAGAGAGTTCCGCCTTGGGCATGTACTGTTTAGATCCGCATCCGGAGATGAGTAAGAGCACCAGGAACACCCAGATGTAATGATGTATTCTTCCCATGACAGACAAAGGCTCTTACCTGTTTAAATATCTTATTGGACAATATCTGATTGAGGCGCAAAGAACCAGGGTTATTCATGATGGTTGTGAAGGTAAGGGGAAATATTCTTGCCTGCGGTACGTGGACCGTATGCATCTTTAAGCTCTCTGCGCACACTAGTAAGGCGTGTCCGCCGGTCCTTGTTGATAAGCAGGATATGGATGTCACGGTCAGCTACTTCAGCAAATTCATAGATCAGCTGCAGGCAGACGCCGCATGGTTTGATAAATTTCTGAGAAGGAAAGTACACGGCAACTGCATCGAAGATATAGTTTCCGGAGGCGACAGCCGAGTAAATCGCGCACCGCTCTGCACAGACTCCTAAGCCTGAGATAGTTGTCTGGACATTGCAACCTCTGAATATATCACCATCACATGTCAGCACTGCAGCACCTACCCCCACAGGAGTCAGGGGATGGAATGCGTTCACACTGGCCTGGATGGCGGCCTGGATCAAACGTCCTTTCACCTCTTTCTTCATAGAGTGACATCTGGATGGTGCAGTTTATAAAAATTGGGGAAACAAGGTCTGTCCTGAATGTGAAAAAGGCTGTGCTATTGGTACCTAGAGACAAAGTCAGGAGATGCCGATGATTGAAGGTATCTTGACGTAAAACTGGACTTGCATACTCAATTTCACTCGAAGGTTGCGTATTCAATCCTCAGCCATACGCCGGAAACAGAATAAGGAATGTGTCAGCGAATAGAAAAGGAAAAACCCTCTCTGGATACAGGCTTACTTACCCATGAACTTTCGCATCATCGGGTTCATGTCCATCATATGCTGTCGTGCAGTATCTTCGTACAGCTTGTAGATGATCATGACGGTAAGCAGGATTCCAGTACCTCGTGATAATGCTCCTGACACATCAGCAAGTGCTGCCAGGAAGCCCACCAGTGCGCCTCCCATGATAGTCAATGGAAGAATGTATCTGTTCAGGATATGCTCAATGACCCTCGGATCTTTGCGGAATCCAGGAACTTGAAGGCCCGACGAAAGAATCTGCTTGGCCTGGCTGCGAGCATCCATGCCTGATGTCTGCACCCAGAAATAGGAGAAGAGCATAGATCCGCCAATGAGAATCAGCATGTAGACAAGAACACGCAACCACGGGGTGACCCCGATAAACGGGCTGCCATTCTGGATAATCAGTTGTACGATATTAGGAGGATTCACCCAATTGGTCACCACTGCAGCGTTCCATCCAAGTTTATTGGATAGGAAAGATGCTCCTAGCTGTATGTTTGCCAGGAGAGCTGCGATCAGGATGACTGGGATGTTCGAGGTATACATGAAATTTAGCGGCCATCTGATGCCGTGACCCCGCACTCTTCCGAAGGAGAGAGGAATCTCAATCTTCATAGCCTGCGCGTACACAGCGATGACAAATACTACCACAGTAGCAACGATGGCGGATATCAGTAACAGAGCGCTGGTTAACTGACCGGCTGACAGACTCTGGAAAATGCCCGGAATCGCACCGATAAAAGCTCCTGAGTCAGCATCGCGCAGGAATGAGAAAGTACGGATGACAAGGCTTTCCGAGACACCTGCGGCAATGAAAAGGGATATGCCTGATCCAAGACCCCACTTAGTGGTTACCTCGTCCATGAGCATGATCATAAGTCCACCGACGACCAGCTGTGCCACTAGAAAGATCTGGAGCGTAAAGAACATGCTGGTGCCTGCGAATCGCGCAGGGGGAGGCAGTCCTCCCATAAAAACATAGATGATAGCTTCGAACAGTGTGAAAAAGACTGCCAGCAGTTTCTGTGAACCCTGGAAACGGGCTTTGCCCTCGTGCGTATTCAGATTGAATTTGATAAGTCCTGAGCCGTTAAGCAACTGCAGTACGATCGACGCAGTAACGATAGGGCCGATACCAAGAGATATTAAGGACCCGAAATCAGCACCAAGAATGATCGCAAGGTTCTGGAACTGGTCCATGGCGCTCTGGCCTAGGCCGAAAAGAGGCACGGTCTTAAGGATGAAATAAAGAGCCAACGCGATTGCTGTCCATTTGAGCTTGGTCTTGAAATCAAGTTTCTTGGCTGTCGGGGGCGCTACTTCCGGCAAACTGCTTATGAGCGCATCATACCAACCCATGGAATAGAGGAGAAATGGTTTATTTATAAAACTTACTAACAGGAGCAGATTTTATGATGGAAACCAGAGGTATGAGACAGACAAGAGCATGCATAAACAGAATTCTTTTAATATAATATGACCGTACAATTCATAAAGCATTGCTATCCAAGGGCGTTGATTCACTGATCGTCAATGGAGGGCTTTTCTTTCTGGTGTTTCTCATGTTTGCCGGATGGATTGTTATCAAAAGGATTCGCTTCTGTTTTTTCAATGGTTGGTAATTTCCTCGGATTAAAAGCGATACATGCAGCTCCTAATCCCGGATATGCAGAAGTGTTAAAGACCAGTCAGATACTCATAGTCACACTTGCATCTGTCTTCCTTTTTCATTCTCATTTCAGCTGGCAGAAATTGATAGGGATAGGATTTGTGATTATTGGAGTGGCATTAATCGCAATCTGAAAGAAAAGGTGACAGCTTTGTGCTGCTCCCGTTTACAAAACAGTACTGAGCACAACGTTGCCCCGCTTAACTGCCGAGTTCGAAATGGGTTCGGGTGTGACCGGGGCGCTATGGCCGTCTACAGGATGGGAATAGCCTCCTCTTTTTAAATATTTCGCTATCTGCCAGTATCTCCGAATACAGAAGAAAAAATAGTGCATATGAAAATCCAGGATTTTCAATGTTTGAAAATGAAATCATTTT
>CAZMDB010000057.1:0-8953 GCA_964565095.1 uncultured Methanosarcinales archaeon
CACATACAAAAAATATGTGAAAAACATATAGAAAAAGCGTCACAAACAAACGAACAGACGTAAAAAACCTAAGGGCTTTAGCAGCAAAGCCCATTTTTTTCTGTCCGGTGCATGTGCGATGCTTCCGGAGCAATCGTGTGAGATTATTAAAGATGGCTGGACTTTGCAGGACGTTATGGCATGGTATGAGGTGAGAACTTTCGGCCAGGCAGTCAAAACATATGCTGTCTATGGTGCGCTGTGCTTTCTGATGGGGATGTATCGTGGGTGTGATGTGGGGTACAATAATGGATATCAGCAGGCAGTCCAGGATATACAAAGAATAGAGAAAAATGATTCCAGGAAGGTGGAACCTTCGCTGGAAGCTCGATTGAAGAAAAGATGATCTACTTGCGTCCGCGAGCCATCTTGACCCGGGAGATGTCGCCCTGCTTGTCGATGAAGTAAAGGTAACCGGATTCTTTCTGTACGCCTACACTCTTGACGACTTCGGAACCTTTCCTTCGTGACGCACCCCGTGCCATCTTTGCACGTGCCACGTCGCCATTCCCATCGATGAAGTACAGGTATCCTTTCTCTCTCTGGACGCCTACACGCTCCACTTTTTCTGCCATTTTTCATTTCACCCCGAATATTGATAGTTCATCATCATCGTCCCGTGGGGACCGTATAATGACTCTAAGGCATTTTCTGACGAGGATTATTTATATAATTTTGCCTTTTCCCGACGATAAATCCTCTGTATGCCGGTTCCGGAGGACTCTGACGCAGTTTTTTAGAAGAGGACGCTGAAAAGTGATGTTCCGATCACAACGGTTATAATGAATCCGATGAGGAAAGCGGGTACCAGCGGCATCCCAACTTTGACCGCGATCTGCCCGATATCGCCGTCTCTTTGAGCCTGTCGAAGGATCTTGATCTGCTCCTCGTCGATCCCGAGATCCTTGGGGCCTACGATATGCTTGCCCTGCAGGCGAATATCATGCACGATCCAATCGCCTTCGACCAGGTCATCAGGATGCACCTGGTCGATCATGCACCCTTTCTCTACAGCCCGTACAAAAGTCATGCCGTACAGTGCAAGCATCAGGAGCAGTCCGAGCGTGAACAGTGGGAGTCGCAGAGAGATGTCCGGCACCACAAAAGCCAACACCACAAGTGCCACTAATGCTGCAAATACGCCATAGCGGCCGAACATGAATGTGCGGGTAGCGGTGAGTTTGTTCCATTCTTTCCTGAATTTCTTGCGATGCTGCAATGCCTTGTAGATGCTGTATCCAGCACCAAGGAATGCTCCCGAAAGCATGCTATAAAGGAAGAACAGACCGAAGAATACAAGCGGAGTATTGATGGTGATGGAAGTATCCGCAGTGATTACCTGTGGCAGTCGGTAGGTGGCAAACAAGAGACCGAGCCCCATGATCATCTTTGCGTCCCCTCCTCCCCATTGTCCAGTATAGAACATGAGATTAGCGATGCCGAATGCGATGGCAAATCCTGCCACCCCCCAGACGAACATCATCCAATCTCCAGAGGTGATGCTGAAGAAGAGACGGAGCATGAAGCCGGAGATCATGAGCATGAAATTCAGCCAGTCAGCGACTTCGCGTTTCTGGATATCCGTGATGGTGCCGATGAGGATGCCGCAGAAACCGATGGCGACCAGTATGAAATCGATGATCATGTAGGATGTTGCGGCGGTGGAGAGTTTATAATGCTTTTGGAATCCGCGTGTGCAGTCCTGAGGGGGAACTTTTAAAAATATCCCGGAGATGCTGAATCTTTCTATGATTCGTGCGATAGCATATCCGAAGACGAATGAGGATCCTGCAGATGTCCTGCTGGGTCTGCAACCGCGTAGAGGCCAGAAGATGCTTGCAATCGGAGGTGGCGGGGATCAGGGATTTGCTCTGGCGACATCGGCCGAGGTGCATATGATAGATAGCTGTCCGGCTCAGATAGATGTGATACATATCCGGAAAGATGCGCTATATGATGGCAGGACCGAGGAGTTTCTGCAACAGGATAGCTATGATCCAACAGATGTGTATCGTGCGTCATTCTGGAGAGAGCCAGGCCGGATGGATCGTCTGCGCAACCGTCTTTCTCAAGTGCATGTCTCACAGATGAATCTTGATGATGCGCTAAAATTTGCATGTGAGGAGGGCAAGACGTTTGATGGTATCTACCTGTCCAACGTGCTGGGCTATGACACGCATCAGACGGGCCAGGATATCTATCGTCAGCTATGTATGGTGGCGCACTGTCTGCCCAAGGGGGGACGTGCGTATGTAGCAAACCATGGCCAATTGGTGCGGCGTGCTGAGACGTTGCGTAATATGCCATCTTTCCTTCCTTCGTCTATGCGTATCGAGAGAGGTTTTTCGCCGCGCAACAAAGGGGCTATCCGCTGGGATCCGGTGGTGTACGTAAAACAGCAGTAGTAAATATAAATCAGCGCCACATGCCTCTCAGTATGAATAGTCCTCTTGACCGGATAGGAGAATTCTATGCGCGGTATCTAGAGGGTAGTCCCCTTGCACGGGGGGAGCAGGAGAATCTGTGTGCTGCCCTTGGAATAATCCTGCATGGGGTGGGACGCGGAATGACAGATGCGGATCTGGTGTCGCGGTTGGAGCCGCTCAGGAAAGAATTGGAGGTCGAAACGGTGCTTGCACAACCCTATGATCGGTTTGTCGCGGATCATCAACACGAGGTTCCACGGTCGTTGTACCGGTACTTCAGAGGGGTCGCGACTCGCCTGCAGCGACCTGTTGTTACGGTGCGCGATGTTGTTGTGTACCCGACCAGTTCTGCGTCGAATATTGCAGGTGTGGGCTCGAAGACCATAGAAGATGTGCGGACATATTTGCACGACAGATACGGGATTACGCTCGGTCAATCAAGAAGGGTAGAGGGGTCCCAGTCGCACCAGGATTGGTTGATGTAGCAGACCTCTGTCTTGCTGGTATCCCATAGGAGAAATCCGTCGTGGGTCTTTCTTCCGCCAAGGATCAGCATCCGGCCTGGTGGCATGAAGAATGAAGAATAGATGTTTTCTTTGACAGTGTCTGAAGTTATGTCATCAACTTTGAGCTTCCCGGTCAGCACTTTTCTGGTAATCATCTTGGCGCTTTCGGTGATGTCGTCCTGCCCGTCATAGTTGATGCAGAGATTGAGAAACATTCCATCGAAGTCTTTGGTAGAGATGACTGCGGATTTGACCGATTCGACGAGTTCGTCTGGCAGATCGTACCATTTCCCGAGCGCCGAGACCTTGATCTGGTTGTTGAGGATGAGCGGATCATGGGCAAGTTTTGCGAACAGGCTGGTAAAATCTGGATACAGACGCTGTTTCTGTTCCGTCTTGGTGTGCAGTGGCAGGAGGTAGATGGTCAGGACTGGCAGTGCGTTGTCTATCTGTGCCTGTATGAGCTTACGTATAAATTCCGATATTCCAGAATTACAGAGGGTGAGAAAATCAGGATAGATCGCTATATGGAGTGGTTTCATATCGTGGAGGAGGTTTTTGTTCTATTTAAAGGGATGGGGTGTGCGGAGCAAGTTGTGAGTATGGGGTCGATACTGATGCGAGGCCTTGTGTTTGGCAACGAAGGCTTTGAGTCGCGGGTGGTGGCTTTGCCACTGCCGTACGCATGGCCGCGTCGAAACGGTTGCAGACATTCTCCTCGTGGGCTTATGGGCTACCGTAACATTTTTAAGTCAGACAGCGTTCCGTCCAGCTATTCGATGAGTGATGACGGTATTCCATTTTGGATACCTGAACGAGAAGATACACTTCTTGTCATAAGCTCACGTGTCACAGGTGAAAATAACTATGGCAGCAAAGGATTTGTCAGAAGAACAGATTGAAGAAGTCTACAATGTCGTTGAAGTAGCCCGATCTACAGGAAAGATCTGCAAAGGCACCAACGAGGTCACAAAGAATATCGAGCGTCAGAAAGCACTGCTTGTAGTCTACGCAAAGGATGTTCAGCCGGCAGAGGTCATCATGCACCTCGGTCCTCTCAGTGATGAGAAGAAGGTCGCATGCGCAGAAGTCCCCAGCAAGGAAGAATTGGGAACTGCAGCAGGGCTTCCAGTGGCAACATCAGCGGTGGCTGTGCTTGATGCAGGAGATGCGAAAGATCGTCTGAAAGCTCTGGCAGAAAGTCTCAAATAAGGTGAGGGACAATGGCAAGGGAGCAAGAGAAAAAAGGTAAGAAGGGCGGAAAAGCCGCAGACAAGAAGTCCAGCGGAGTCAGTTTCAGCCCTGCGGTGCCTGCAAGTGTCGAAGAGATTATCGGCAGGACAGGCACACGTGGCGACGCGATCCAGGTGCGCTGCAAGGTCCTTGATGGCCGGGATAAGAATAAGATTCTGCGCCGGAATGTGAAAGGGCCGATCAGGATGGGAGATATACTGATGCTGCGCGAGACGGAATTCGAGGCACGTCCGATGGGACGGGGCCGACGATAAGGGTGATTATCATGCCGAAATGTTCATTTTGTGGAAAGTCGATTTTGAAGGGTACAGGAAAGATGTTCGTCCGCAAGGATGGAAGGACATATGACTACTGTTCTTCAAAATGTGAGAAGAATATGCTGGGGCTCAACAGGAGATCACGTACAGTGGTCTGGACTGCTGACGCCCGCAAGGCAAAAGAGGAGCGCGCGCATGCTGCGAAAGCAGAGGCGCCGACCAAGAAGAAGACCGCGAAGAAAAGCGGCTCCAAAAAATAGGTGAATTGCGATGATGGAAAAGTCACTTGTACTGATCAAGCCCGACGCGGTCCAGCGAGGACTGGTAGGAGAGATCATATCCCGCTTCGAACGATGCGGTCTGAAGATCATCAGCATGAAGATGGTCTATGCTGATAAGGAGATTGCGGGACAGCACTACGCTGATGACGAGTCCTGGATGCAGTCGGTCGGAGAGAAAGCCAAAAAGTCCGCAGAGAAGCGTGGAGAGACCCTCGATGTGGAACCGGTAGAGATTGGACGTCGCGTACGTGAGCAGCTGATGGACTATATCAGCATGAGTCCGATCGTGGCACTGGTTATCGAAGGTCATGGTGCGGTCAAGAAAATCCGTCGGATCGTGGGTGACACGAACCCGCAGGAATCTGCGCCTGGTACCATCCGTGGAGATTATACCATAGATAGTTATCAGATGGCAGATGCATCTGGTCGCCCGATCCAGAACCTGATCCACGCTTCAGGCGAGGTAGAGGAAGCAGAGCGAGAGATCAAGATCTGGTTTGAGGAAGCTGAGCTGCATGCATGGCGACGAGTTGACGAAATGTTGATCTATCGTAAGAATACGGAGAATAGGTGAATCATATGGCAAAAATGACTGATCGCGTCATGGAAGCGATGAAGATGCAGAAGAATATCCGCAACATCGCCATCTGTGCGCATATCGATCACGGAAAGACGACCTTTTCGGACAATCTTCTTTCCGGAGCAGGAATGATGAGCGAGGATCTTGCCGGACAGGCACGACAGCTCGATTTCCACGAGGATGAGATGGAGCGTGGCATCACGATCGACGCAGCGAGCGTCTCGATGGTCCACAAGTTCAAGGATGACAACTACCTGGTAAATCTTATAGATACTCCAGGTCACGTCGATTTCGGAGGCGACGTCACCCGTGCGATGCGTGCGGTAGATGGTGCAATCACTTTGTGCTGTGCGGTCGAAGGTATCATGCCGCAGACAGAAACGGTCCTCAAGCAGGCTCTGCGTGAGCGTGTCAAGCCTATCTTGTTCATCAATAAGGTGGACAGGCTGATCAAGGAACTGCAGCTGACGCCAGAGGCGATGCAGCAGCGTTTCGTCAAGATCATCTCCAATGTCAATAAGTTCATCAAAGGTATCGCCGGCGAAGAGCTTGGAGAGAAATGGAAGGTCAAGGTTGAGGATGGGTCTGTCTGTTTTGGTTCAGCGTTCCACAATTGGGGATTATCGGTACCGTACATGCAGGAGAATGGTATCACTTTCAAGGATGTCATTGACGCCTACAATACAGGCAATCCGGACGACTACAAGGCGCTTGCTAAAAAAGCACCGATCCATGAGGTTGTACTGAACGCGGTCATCAGGCATCTTCCTGAGCCGGTCTCTGCACAGGAGTACCGTATTCCGAAGCTATGGCACGGTGACAGGGATACCGATTTTGGCAAATCTCTGATCAAGTGTGATCCGAATGGGCCACTGGCGTTTGTTGTCACCAAGATCGAGGTCGATCCGCAAGCAGGAGAGATCGCGACTGGACGTCTTTTTTCAGGTACGATGAAGCGTGGCACTGAAGGGACCCTGAACCGGGCCAAGCAGAAAGGTCGTGTCCAGCAGGTATTCATCCGTAATGGTGCAAAGCGCGAGATCGTGGATAACGGGCCTGCAGGTAATATTATCGGTGTTGCAGGACTTGCTTCATTCCCTGGAGAGACAGTGACTCTGCAGAAAGAAGAGCCGTTCGAGGAGATCAAGCATATTTTCGAGCCGGTCATCACCAAGGCGATCGAGGCGAAAAGTCCTGCTGATCTGCCACGTCTGATCGAGATCCTGCGTGTCATCAACAAAGAGGATCCGGGATTGCGTATCGAGATCAATGAAGAGACCGGGGAGCATCTGCTTTCAGGTATGGGTGAGCTGCACCTTGAGGTCATCGAGAACCGTATCAAGAGTGAGAAAGGGCTTGATGTTTCGACATCACCTCCGATCGTTGTGTACCGGGAAGCTATCACCAAGACTTCTCCGCAGGTCGAGGGAAAGTCGCCGAACAAGCACAACAAGCTGTATTTCACTGTTGAGCCGCTCAGCGATGAGCTGACCGCGCTTATCAAGAGCGGTGAAGTGCCCGAGATGCGTGTAAAGAAAAAGGATGTCGAGTTGCGTGACAAGTTCATTGCGGCAGGTCTAGATTCCAAAGAGGCCGAGAAGGTCAAGGACATCTATGATGGCAACCTTTTTGTGGATGGTACGCGCGGTATCGTGCATATCGGCGAGATCATGGAACTTGTGCTTGACATGTTCGAGGAAGTCATGCGAAAGGGTCCGATCGCGCATGAGCCTGGGTTCCGAGTGAAGGTTGTGCTCAACGATGCAAAGCTGCACGAGGATGCGATCCACCGTGGTCCGTCCCAGCTATATCCGGCAGTGCGTGACGGTATCCGTGACGCAATGATGAACGCCAGTCCTGTGCTGTTCGAACCAGTCCAGACCTTGCTGTTCGAGTGTCCAGAGGAGTACATGGGCGAGGTCTCGAAGCTGATTAGCAACAAGCGTGGACAGCTTCTTGACATGAAGCAGGAAGGTGTGATGGTCCAGGTCAAGGGAAAGATGCCTGTTGCAGAGATGTTTGGGCTTTCCAATGAGCTGCGTTCAGCGACCGGTGGTCGCGGCACGTCTTCGCTTATCGACCAGACATTCGAGCGCCTGCCTGGCGAGCTTCAGCAGAAGCTGGTCAATC
Organism: uncultured Methanosarcinales archaeon; assembly: GCA_964565095.1. Lineage (GTDB taxonomy): Archaea > Nanobdellota > Nanobdellia > Woesearchaeales > DATGWN01 > CAZMDB01. Next base: position 7,474 of record CAZMDB010000057.1, read on the forward strand.
AGATCCGTGAGCGCAAAGGTCTGACGGAGAATCAGTAGAGAGATTTTTCTCTCTTATTTTTTTCTTTTCTTTCTTTCTCTTTATGTAGGGCAACGGTTATGCAGAACAAGAATAGAACAGGTGTGCTTCTTCCTTTTTCGCAAGAGGATCTTATGTGCAGCGCGGTTACCGATCTGTTTGTTGCATTCAATGATATGTATGCAGGATCCGGTTTATATGAACAGCCAATGCCTGTGATATATGGTTGGTTCGACTGGGTGCGGGGGCAGGTCATGGGACCTCATGAATCAGAAAGGGATAATCTTTTGTTCGGGCTACGGAAAAGTCGTGCTGTTCCGCATACTCTTGAATTAGATGGTTGCATACGACATCTGGATGGTCGTCCATATGACGCGGTACCCAGAACCGGTTCAGGTTTTAATGTCATAGATAAGGGTGCTGCCATGATCACGAAGTATGCGGTGCCAGAATACCAGGCTATGTTGAGACGGCAGTTCGACGAATCTTTTGGCGTGGTCGCTGATCAGGACGCGGGTCTATGGGATGTGTCGATGCTGGAATTTTTCCTTCAGCGTATGCCGTATCTCACAGGAGAAGAAGTAGGACGATGGCAAGAGACACGTGGGGAATATGGCTGAGTAGATTCTATCTTCTTTTCTAGTCTTGTGGCATGCTCTCCAGTTTCAGATGATGCGACCCGGAAAATGTTGAATGCCTATTTTCGTGCTTTCAAGCGTGCGGTCCATCAGTTGCCAGAGGGAATGTATCGGGATGCGCTCAGTTCGGTCGGTGAGACTATGCGGTACAATAAATACCTGAAGGCACTTAAGCAATCTGCCATGCCAGAGAGGCTAACAGATTAGCGTATCTCTGAACCCATCACATCCTGGAAAAAGACCACTTCTCCTTTGTAGAGGACCTTTTCGTGGCCGCGGAAATATTGGTAGTCTCCGTCCATCTCGAAGACATAGGTGAAATCCCCCTCAGAGAATTCCAAAGGTCCTCTGAAAGGCATGGTCTCGTCTGCACGCATCAGTGCCTTCTTCAAGAAAGGAAAGGCTTGTTCTTGGAAGAATGCCTCGTCATATTCGGCATCATGCTGGCCTTGATATGCCATGCACCAGATGGGTTTTCCGCGAAAGAACACCACTTCCTTGCCCGGCGCCCATGTGCTTCCCGCGTATGAATCATGATACTTGAGATCTCCGTCCACAAACTCGAAATCTTTATGGCCCTCTAGGATGGGTATCTTACACCGGTGCTGTTCTCTGATCTGGGGGGGTGCAGCGTATGTGTGCCGGTGTGCTTTGGCGATGAATGCAAGAAGGGTATGTTTTTCCATGGGGGTGGTTTGTCTGCTGCAGATATAAGTCTTTTTATCTTGCCGGTGTTGTGACAGTACTCTCTTCTTTTTTTAGAAAATAGTGCTGCGAAGTACTAACGGCGGGCAACGAACCCCTTTTGACTTAATCGCGTGGTG
>CAZMDB010000058.1:0-8799 GCA_964565095.1 uncultured Methanosarcinales archaeon
GGCACTGGCAGTCATCCTAGGGGTGTTCCGCTACAATAAGACCCGGTTCTATATCATCTCTCTTTCTGCCCAGGCTGTCAAGTACACGCTCATCACACTGTTGCTGCCGGTCCTGTTCTAGCGATTCCCTCATGTCTTTCCGCAGATATCATGCGCAACATTAATATAGTCTATATGCCTGCGTTTGACCATGAGCAAGACGGACGCTTGCAAGATTATAAGCAAGGGTACCTATAGGTGGGCTACGCTGCGGAGCACTTCTGCGTGGATCGGCAAGAAAGTGCTTGCCAGGAGCGGAGCCAAGGTAGGAAGGATAAGAGATCTTATGTATAAGGATGATGTGATCAAAGGTATCCTTGTTTCTTCGTTAGGCAAACGTGTATTTATCGGCAAGGAATACATTTCCGAAGCTGCGGAGAATTCAGTCATGCTCAGCATCGACCCGGTCATCCTTTTGCGTGGCAAGCGGGTCTTTGATGCCGATGGAAGGGATATGGGAAAAGTTATTGACGTGGAATGTACCACTAATGCTAATACGTACGCTTCACTCAAAGTCCGTAAGGGCATTCGCAAGGCGCAGAGCATCCCGGCATCTCAGGTGGATGTGGCGCGGCATAACATCATTCTCAACACCTCATATGAGTGATTCTGATGGCAGATGAAATGATCACGTCCGACGATGTATTGGGAAAAGATGCAGTTGATCCTGATGGAGAGATTATCGGAGTCATCATGAAGTTGCATATCCGCAAGCATGAGAAGACATTGGTGGGTCTGACCGTTGATCAGGGGTTCATGAAGCCGGATCTGTTCATCGGTATCGATTGCGTCAAGCGCTTTGGTGTAGATACGGTCTTTCTATCCCGCATCCCGTATGACAAATACAAGGGTACCAAGGTCCTTTCTTCAGATGGAGCCCCTGTCGGCTATGTCCGTGAGATCCGTCTCAAGCGGCATCATCCGGAGAGTATAGTGCTGGATCTCGCACAAGGGATGATCCGCAAGCAGGAATGCATTATTCCCGCATCAGATATCCAGGAGATGGGCGAACGGATTATCTTGCGCAAGAAAAAAAGAGATTTTGACTAGTTCATTCCTTCGGCTTGACGATTGGAAAGAGAATCACGTCCTTGATCGTAGTCTGTCCTGTCAGTAACATGGCCATACGATCGATCCCGAATCCGATACCGCCGGTCGGCGGCATTCCATATTCGATAGCGCGGACAAAATCCTCATCCATCGGATGTGCTTCATCGTCTCCGCCTCGCAGCTGCTCGGCCTGTTGGGTGAGCAGCTCACGTTGCCGCAGCGGATCGTTGAGTTCAGAGTACATGTTGCCAAGCTCCATACCTGCAGCAAGCGGTTCATTCTGTTCGATCAGCCGCTCATCCTCGCGGTGCGCTTTGCACAGAGGGCTTGCCTCTTTAGGTCTATCGATGACATGAGTAGGTTGGATGACAGTCGGCTCCACCAGTTCGTCAAAGATCAGAAGACTCAGTTCTCCCCAGCTGGATTTGCCTTCAAGGGCGAGTCTCTGCTCCTCTGCGAATGCCTTGAGTGCATCCTCATCCATGGAGAGGATATCGATATCCAGTGTCTCCTGGATCAGCTGTGCCATCGTCTTCCGCGGCCAAGGAGCCTTGAAATCCACAGTTTCTGTGGTCTTGGACCCATCTTCATGGCGCACAACCACCTCTACCGTGGTATCGCCATTGACTGTGCGTGCAGCATACTCATAACACTGCTCGATCAAATCCATCATGTCGGTATAATCTGCATAGGCTTGATAGGCTTCCAGCATAGTGAACTCGGGATTGTGGGAATGGTCCACTCCTTCATTGCGGAAGTTCTTGCATATGGTAAACACTTTCTCGAATCCCCCGACAACCAGACGCTTCAGATATAGCTCCGGGCTGATCGACAGGAACATATCCATCTTCCACGCATTGATATGGGTGGTGAAAGGGCGCGCATTCGCCCCCCCGTACACGAGTTGGAGTGCCGGTGTCTCGACTTCGACAAATCCACGTTCCGCAAAGAATTCGCGGATAGCCCGTATCATGAGGGAGCGTTTGAAAAAGACATCGCGGACATCCTGGTTCATTGCCAGGTCAAGATAGCGCTGCCTGTAGCGCAGTTCAGGGTCCTTGAGACCGTGGTACTTCTCGGGAAGATCCCGCACACTCTTAGTCAGGACAGTAAAAGACTCCACATACACACTGGTCTCTCCGGTCTTTGTTGCAAACACATGTCCTTGCACTCCCAGGAAGTCACCGATATCGATTTTTTTGAGTAGTGTGAACAGGTCTTTGCCAATATCGTTCTGGCGGAAGAACACCTGGATACGACCTGTCTGATCCTGGATATGGGCAAATGCGATCTTACCCATATTCCGGATGGTCATCAGGCGACCTGCAACTGCGACCTTCTCGTCTGTCTTCTCTCCAGCTTCCAGATCGTTGAACGCATCAAGTATCTGTCTGGCAGAATGCGTCTGTTCGAAAGAATATGGATATGGATCGATGCCCATTTCGCGCAATTCTTCGGCCCGTTTGGCGCGCTCCGCAATCCGCTCCTGCACTTTCTTGGAGTCGGACATATCATCTGATTGCTGTTGCGCGTCCTGTTCCTTGTCTGTATCTGCCATGGAGGATAGAATCAGATAATGCCTTATAAATATTGCTGTGGCTACCTTCGCCAACGGGCATCATGACGTCGGGCATACGTCTTTGGATGATGTTTCCTCAGTATATGGGCTGCAAGCATTTCTGAGGAATGGCGATTTCCTGGTGACAGTTCGATAAGCACCTTGCTTCCAGAGGGGATCTGCATCTTCTCTTTCTTGTATCTGGATACGCGTACCTCAGGCAACTCCCATCTGACGTGATCCTTGTTCCAGACTTTCCACCATGGATTATCATGGAGATACTTGGTATCCAATACCATTGCCGGCACACTGCCTGTATGGCATGTATGTGCAGAGTGCGTTTCCGGCCAATGCACATCATGGGCGCCTATGCCGACCAGAGTATCGCTGCCATCGAGAATGACATGCCCGTGATGCCTGTCTGTGCCCAGATTCTCTTTCATCAGGTCATTGAGGACCGGATTGCTGATATGGGTAGCGATCTGTCCAGTCTTGCGGGACCGGACGCCGTAGTGATGCGCAACCGCATTCTCCCCCGTGACAAGGCCAATGACACGTGCATCCTCTTTTGCTTGTATCCGTGCATCATGTACCCGCTTACCTGCTCCGCTGGTCATGAATACAAAATCAAAGTCTGTGAAGCGGAGAGGGTAGAGATGAGATTGTTCCGAGACATTGATCAGTTGTCCTTCACCAAGGAATCGCTTATAGTCGTAACAGATAGTACCCAGGTCATGTTCGAATGGGGTAGAGCAGTCTGCGAAGTGGTCATTCAGGTCGATCCCATAGCGGAACGCTTCGCTCATGAAGCCATATCTGTGACGTTTCATCGACGCAACCTCAGGAGAACTGCGCGCGGTGTCTTGGGCAAGCATGTTTAGTATCTTTCGTTGAGGATTCTTGCGTCGCAGGACCCGTGGATCAGGAGTGTCGGAGAAGAATTCTTTCATGAAAATTCTTAGTTCTTCGGACGTATAATTATACCGGGACAGAGGGACTCCGATCTCAGCGGTCAGCAGGTGTGCGTCTTTTCCTGCATGCTTCGTGTGGTAACTGAATGATGGGGTCTGACTGTCCGCGATGCGTACGAGGGGTCGGTTGATCTGATTGCTGAGCAGATAGGTCTCGATGGCTTTGACTGCGTTGCTGTCTCTGGTGGTGTCGATGATCATCAGATTGTGATCCTGTGGCAGGAGATACTCGAAGAATCGCTCGTAGAGCCAGTCCTTGTGGGTCTGGGTCGGGCTGTCCCAGTAGAGTGCGAGCACATCAGAACCAGTCAACCTGCTGGCGGTCTCAGAATATTCTATCAAAGGACGTGCACGACCTTCGTTCTGAAGAGGGTCTATGTGGCTGTCAGTAATGACACCCGCCTCAAGACGGCTTAGATAAGGTGATACCTCGGCATGGGGTACTTCCAGCATATCAGGAATATGGCCGGTCAGGGTGGTATAGTGCTCAGCACTGTACGCCTGCCATCGGGTGCGGACAGCATGAGAATGATGGGGGTCTCTAGGGTCGGCGATTACGTCATGGTGTGCCACCCAGTACGCTCCGCAATCTGTGAGGAAGGAGACTCCGTCTGCAATAGCGTTGCGCAAATCCTGGTGCAGCGAGGGTTTCACATCGCATCGCCTCCGCTGAAGAGCTCCGCCCGGATAGAAGAGAATATCTGTGCTTCTGCCCGCCTGAGATTGTCCTGCAGAGTGCGGCGATTCATGCCTGTCATCTTGGCTATATCAGACAGGTTGGACTTCTTAGGCCACTCATAATAGCCATGGTTAAGTGCGATAATGACCGCGCCCAGTTGTTTCTTTGTGAGGGAAAAGGTGTTGCGATCTTCATCGACCGTTCCTACAGAGAAAAGCTTGGCATGACCGATCTCATCAAGTTGTGCAAGTAGCTGTTTGACTTCTGCCGGATCATCTGTGATGATTGTATATTTTTCATATCCTTGCTCTTGCGTGACAGGAGAGGTGAACAGGCACTTCTGCGTAAAGACCTTATGATAGGATGAATCGGCATTAACCCAGGTGGTCTTGAGAAGAGCATAATTCTCCTGCATCCTTATGAGTCGCACATCTTCGATCATTTCATAGTGTTCGAGGGAATCCAGGTAAGCAAGGAATAGATTCTTATGAGGAAAGCGCACGTTCCAGGTAGCCGTCAATCTGACTCCGTCTGCGAGCTTTTCCACATCGATGGGGCCCACTTCAGTCATGGAGATGTCCGGGAACGGCACTGTGGATTCTGAGCCCCAACATCCTTTATGATGGACTCCTATGATGGCCTGCCTAATTGTCATTGGATAGTGGTATAATAACTAATATATAAATTATTCGCTCAGGCCTCGTCGAGACAGAAAAATATGCACAATTTGCGGCACGTCAAATGTCCTGTTTGCTCTACGTCAATTGTCGTGTAAGTTTGATACGGGAATGGATATTCACTGCAAAGTGATGATCAGAGGTGATCAGAAGATGGTAATTGATGCATACATGACGAACGAAGCAAGTAGACAACAAACTGAGGCTGCAGAACCAGGAATAGTACGCCGTATGTACGACGCTGCCCGCAGCTATGGTCTGCGGACTGTTGCATCTGCACTGATTCCCCTGGCCGCCATGAGCGCTGGATGCAGTTCCACAAGCGAGGGTGGTGCCGTCCTGAACAATCGTGGATGGGAGATTCGCTTTGGGGGAGCACGTCAGGATCAGCTCTACAGGAAAGGCGAACATCCACAGCCGACAGGAAGGATATTCGATCCGGAACGCGAAGACTATAGCAGTGCACTGAGAGGAAGTCAGCAGAGTACCACAGGACAGAGGAACACCGAGAAGGATCCGATGTACGGACCGCAGAGATAGAATCAGTTACCCGGGAGCAGGAGGAGAGGAATATGGCGAAAAGAAGATCAGCTGCATCACATGCTTGGAGGTCAGCACGTCTCGGATATGGAGTGGCAGGTACCGCAGGTGCGCTCAATACCCTCTATATAGGCTGCAATGGAATGCAGAACATCGACAGTATGAATAGGTTGGCAGACTACATAGGTGCAGAAAGCAGCATTCCTGGACTAGCAGTAGCAGGAGGACTCGCTGTGGGCACATGGCAGGGATTGTCGCGGTTGGAGACAGAGGTCCTTGGAAAGGATAGCGCTTTGCGCGGAGTCCTTCCGGCACTGGCCTTCGGTGCAGCAGCAGCAGCAATCTGCGCCATCGGCGCAGCTGATCAGAATGCGTTCTACGCTCAGCACGCCCAGGCGACGCAGGTGGGCATGTATGATGTCTGCTGTCAGTATGTCAATGCCACTGTCACATCAGTGAGTCAGGCTAAGACAGGGATGGTGGGGTTCACAGCTGCGGCAGCAGGTGCAGCAGCCGGTGTGCTCAAGCTTGGCTATAGCATGCTCCGGGGAATCGGGCGCGCCCGTGCTGATCGCTCGTCGCAGGCGTACAGGGATCCCGAATATGCATAGATACCCATGCCATGATACATAGTTGTCCTGGGTGCACTGCGCACTGGACATGCGTGCGTGTGAAGTATATAAGGCAATGCTCGCTATTTACTGTCAATGGCAATAAAAAGTATAGAATCACCCTTGGCGGAGATTACTCTGAGAAGATACGAGAAGCCCTATCGTCTTTCGAAACGAGACATGGTACAGAAGCTATGTCTTTCTCTGGGAATCCTGCAGCCAGGGGACAGTCGTGATGTGATTGTCGATGTACTCTATGTATTGCTTGATGCGAGCAGCAGGAGGGAGATGCTCAGTTCGATAGAGGTGCGTACACGGGTCGTGGATTTTCGCAGACAGATGGGGCTGAAGCTGGTAGGTGTCGCGGACTCGAATATCAGGCGTCAGCTGTTACGTTTGAGGGATATTTTTCTGGTCGAAAAAGTCAAGAACGAATACCGGATACTGGAGCATGAGAGACTCAAGAATCTGTTTGCCGAAAAGATAGAGGCGTTCTATCTGCCTTCTATTCTTGCGCGTGTCAAGGAGTATATCTATGAAGTCGATAAGGTTTTTGCAGAGCAGAATTAACGCCTGTTAAGTAAGAACAATCATAAATGTTTTAAATGGGTTCCTATCCCGTTAGCTCGATGGAGACTATCACTATCGATGTACCCCTTACCCGACGGATGCAGCGGGTCGTTGAGGCAGGGGGAGAACCCGTGCCTGAGTACATTGCGGTTACTGCAGGCGCTGTGCAGAAGGCTCTCGAAAGAGAAGAACTCCTGCGGATTAATCTGCTGGGCGACAGCCTCGATATTCTGCGGATACAGCAGAGGGTCTCCGACCCATTGCGCCGCAGGGTCGACCTGACCCCGAGCATCACCAGCCCTTATGAGGTTTCAGCAAAAGACGCGACAAGATATATTGATGCTGCCATAGGCGATCTCTTTGCTGGACGGGCAGCAGACGCCACGGTGATGGCTCAGCATAATGCGATGACAGGAGTCTCCGACGGCATGGTCAACGCGGGCAACACATTGCTCACTGTGGCCACTCCTTTGCGATTCAGGAAAAAGGGGCTCCACGAGGGCTATTATCTCTCCGGTGGCATGATAGCCACTATCCCAGAGACAGAGACTCTAGAAGGAAAACTCCTTGCTGATGCAGGAGGTAGGAAAACGTGGGGACTCAAATCAGCGATGGCCAATACACAAGCATTGCTTGCGCAGGCAGCAGTAGAGGGGCGAGGTCGCCGGATAGGGGTGGTACAATCCCCAGATAGTGGTTTGTGTGAGACCATTCAGGACGTGCTCTCTGGGTTCGCTGAATACTGCAGGGAGCATGCGCCACATCTGGCGCCAGAATCGGTTGAGAGGGTAGCGGTAGCGGATCTATTTTCCACTGAGCAGAACCTCCTGGTAGCACGTGGCGATATAGGGAATTTTGCTCTGATGGCATATAAGAACGCGGGGCGTACATATCAGGCTTGCATGCAGGATGATGTGAAGAAGCATCTGTGGACACCTCGTGGTCTGCTCGCAATCCCTGGCATCAAGAGTCTCTCAGAGGCACTCACCGAAGCGGTGCGTGAGAAGGAGACAATCTTCCGCAAGTCTGTGGGCCGCCTCGGAGGTTCACCGAATGTCTGGAAGCTTAACAGCCTTCTTTCGAAGGATGAGATGTATCCTGCTATGCTTGGAGCAGCAGATTACGTCAAGCGCAAAACTGAGTACGAAGCCGCTCATGCAGAGATCGGTCGCATGATGGAAGGCTTCCGGAAAACTCACCCGGCAAGATACAATGGGTCGCAAGCCAACCACGCTAATCTTCCTGCTGGCGTGCGGGCAGTGCGGGTACCTGATTCTGATGGCGGCTATCGGACAGTGATATTCAGTGGTGCAGCAACCAGCGAAGACTTGGTGCAGAGTGCATTTGAGGCTTTGGGGTGGTACAAACAATATAGCGCTGGAAAACCCGGTATTGGGATGGGGTGTATTGGAAACGGTGATTTCAAGGCTGACAAGGCACAGCGTGAGGCGTATGAGGAGATCAGACGACGTATGCATTCTATGCGTTTCATGCGTGCCACTGACGCATACAGCAATGCGTGCGTAGGATTCTGCAAGCCTACCGACTCGTTGCGATCCGACAAAAGAAGAAGACCAGATATCGTTGTCTGCGATAAGGAGATGGCATCATATCTGCCAGAAATCATCACAGGTGCTTTTGGATCTGTCGCATCCTATCTTTCGAAGGCTGCGGCAGATATGGCTCAGGGATTCTGGCAGGAGCAGGCTGCGCGGTATATTGGGGCAAGAGTAAAGCAGGTTGCGCGTGGAAGCAGGATATGTACGCCCAGTGAGAGAGAAATGAATAGATCACGGTCCTATGCACAGAATCTATATGCAAGGACCCTTCTGGTATGAAAAGTATGAAAAGTTGAGAAAAAAAGAGGAGTGTCTATACTTTAGCTCGTCGTCGCTTTTCGCGCTTGATCCTTTTGCGCTGCCATTTCCAACGCATCTGGCCCTTCTTTTTCCAACGTCGTGAACTTCGCTTCATGTACTCCGAAGGAAATATATCCTATTTAAAAATGTTGCGGTTGGCTCAGTATCTCCGAATACAGAAGAGAAAATGGTGCATATGAAAATCCAGGATTTTCAATGTTTGAAAATGGAATCATTTTCATAAC
>CAZMDB010000059.1:0-8775 GCA_964565095.1 uncultured Methanosarcinales archaeon
TGTATAGGTGATTACCGTGTGACCATGAGATTCAAGGAGAGCTTTCTCTTCTTCAAAGACTGCGTCTTCGCCACCCCGGTAGCGATATCTATTGTGAACTAGCAGGATTTTCATTTTTCAAAACTTGACTTCCGCGGATATAAATCTTCCATTAAGTTATTAAATTGAATGATTGCATTTTCATTCAATTCTATTGAGCGATCTTCTTGAATACAAAACATTTTTTGTCGCCTGAATCTCTTAAATTTCTTATAATTACTTTTCAGGTCATTTGTCCAATAAAACATATCTTTTTCCCATAAAAAATGAAATCTTGCGTAATTTTCATAATAACTAGAGAAAGAAACTAGATAGTTATGAAAACATATGTTGTTACAATTTCGAAATCTTTTTACTCGCATTTTTTGTAATTCATCTTGGTATCTCTTTTCATACTTTATCATTAAATCAACTCTAAGCGGTTGAGGTCTATGAGCCAAGGTTAAACGAATTTTACTACCATAAGCTAAATCTAGGATATCACATGTTTTTTTTACCGTCTGCAAGTGCCTGTTATCTGTATTATTTTTTGGAATAATCCACCGACCAAGAACAGGATGTATTTTTTTCTTATCAAAAAAAAACGATAAATCAATTTTCTTATTAATAAAAAAATCATCATTCATATAAAGGAAATTTTCCGAAAGCCCTGGAATTTTATGAATAAATGACTCTATGACTACTGGATTAAAAGTTGGCAAAAAAATTTCCGGAATTATCTGTTTATGATCAACAATTTCAATCTTAGAATTATTCAATTCAAGCCACTCAGGAACTTGATTGTCAGTAACAACAAACACTTTGTTTAAATTTTTAAAATTACGTTCTACAGATCTCAAAGAAAATTTTAATTCGTTCATAGAATTCTTAGAAAGAGATATTTTTTCTTTCGTGCCAAAAAATTTTTTTCGATACTTCTCTCTCTTTTTACACCATTTCATATCTTTAAAATCCGCCCATACATACACAATATCAATAGGATCTTGTAATCTCTTCATCACTCTCACCTCGAAACATAAAAATGCCACATAAAAAATATATGGGAACTGCAAAATAGCTAAATTCAAAAACTGGTTGGAATAATCCATTGAACAACATAGCAACATAGATAAAGAACAAAGTTCGAATTTCTAAAGAAAATTCACCTAGCGACCTCACTACCTGGGAAATAACTAATATATGAAAAAATAAAAAAGAAATAATTCCAACAAGGCCAAACCTCAAATATATTGTAATATAACTATTATGAGGTTCTCGGACAATGGTTCCTGTAGGATCCCTAAAATCCGTTAACGCCATACCCATCCCACGTCCAACCAGAAAGCGTGGTACCGTTTCAAAACTCTGTTCAAACAAAGTAGTCCACCAGGATAATCGTTGCTGCAAACCATAAGCTGGTCCCTTAAGATTTCCTTCCCCTATCATGCTGAGAAACTCAGCATGTAATAAATCGAACGATAACGTTCCATGCCTCCCCTCTAACTCTAGATCGAATGATTCTATAGCAAATAAGAATACAACAATGAGTAAAAAACCTAAAGACACTATCTGGAGTATTTTTCGAGTCCCAATATTTTTGTATTTATATAAATATACAGGCAATGCAATAAAAAAAAGCAAAAACACCACTCTACTTTGAATCAACATTATGTACATTACGTTAATCGAGATTAACAAAATGTGGATGAACTTTGGTGATCCTAGATAATAAAAAATGGCCCCCAAGGATACATATGCCACTGTGGAAAAACTTCCAAGAAGAGCGACGGGTTTTAACGCACCAACAACAGGGCTAATTTGAAATAGAAAGCCTCGGAATAAATATAATGAAGCATAAATTGTACCAAGAAAAAACAAAGCTGACAAGAAGCTATTTAATCTATCCGAAGAATGTCGCATAAATATATATCCAACATAAAGGAAGAAAAGATCAATAATAATTGTACCGTCTCGAATAACATACAGATTTGACAAAACTTCAGAAAAAATTAGATGTCCGACCCAGACAAAAACAAGAGGATATAAAAAAAGAATCTCTTTCCTCTTCAAGAAGTGCAATAAACTATGCATCGATGTTTTCCCTATCAAATATGGCAATGTCAATAAATAAAAAATCGGAACGGGATAAGCTAAAGGAATAACGAGATTGACATAGCCATAGTTGAGAATTAATAGCAAATAAACATTCCATCTCAACAATAAATTAGAAATCCGCATCTTACTTTCTCCTTATCACCTGAACAAAAAATAGTAAATCTTCTCCATAAATCTCTTTCATAAAATATAGTGTAAGTGTATAAATTATCAGGAACATAAGTGTCCCGAAAATCCAATGGGAACCAACAATAAAAACTAAACACCCTCCAAAAGATGCTGCAAAGAAATATTTGAACAATATATGTATTGGAACTTCGACATATTTTCGAATTATTGTGTATCCAAAAATAACGATTAGTATTCCTGAAAGCAAAGTGGATACTGCAGCCCCGAAGGCACCTAGCACTTGTATTAACAGTAAATTAGCAAGTAAATTGAGTATCCCACACATCGCAATGATCTTTAAAATACTTTTTTCCCTATGCCAAGCAAGTAGACTAGCAATAAAAATTGTTTTCAAACCAGCCAGCAATATTGCTAAACTTAGTAGACGCAACAATAAAACTGAATCCCCATAGGAACTACCATATAAAAAGAAAACTATCTCATCAGCAAAAACTAAAGTAAGGGCTGTAATCGCAAAAGCAAATAAGGAAATTATCCTAACAAACCTCTGAAATATCTTATCCACATTTTGTTTATCATGAACCATCTTTGTAATCTGTGGAGCAAAGCTATTCCAAACTACTGAAAATAAGATCATGAAAAGAAACACAACTCTCACCGCTGCATCATAAAAACCCAATTCAGAAAAATCTCGATAAATTGGAATAATGATTTTATCTATATGAAAATTTATAGAATTCATAAAGGCACCTATCCCAATAACAACACTTACACTAAGATATTTCTTCCAGTGACTTACATTAAAATTGGGCTTCTCTTGTGAATATGCCTTTATCAAAAGATAAATTGTAGAGACAAAATGTCCCAAAAGATAGAATAGCAATGCCCAAATAAGATCTGCAGCCTCTCTCACGAATAAAACAGAGAACACAAGAAGAATACTTGCGCGAATCACTTTTCCCCATCCAATCGGGGACATATCCTGAATGCCTGAAAAATAGAATTCTGTAAGCATCGCATTCGCAAAGATACTAGTTCCAAAAATAATTAAAAACCAGAAAAGAGAAGAATTATTGAAAAATATAAATGCAATACATACCAGCACAAAATAATTTAAAATTGCAAGCAAAAACTTAGTGCTCATGATTGTATTTAAATAAAAACGTGATTTTTTATGATTCTTTGCAATTTCACGTGATCCAAAAGCATCTAAACCCATCTGAGATGTTATATAAAAAAATACAACAAAAGTAGTTACAAAACTAAACTTGCCAAAAACACCACTTCCCAAAACACGTGCCAAATAAATAAAAGCGAGAAACATCAATCCTTTAGATACAATTTCTGAAGTTGCTAAGGCGAACAAATTTTTCATAATGGTAGTTGCTGCATTCACTTTTCATCACTAGAATTTATCAGCAAATTCTAACTTCCTCTATTCTCTACAGGCAACTTCCATTTATATATAAAGCATTCGAATTAACGGTTATTCAACGGATTGATCTTCCAACCCTCTTGAGCAGCACGCCGATACAACACATCCTTCATCCCCTGCCGGTCAAGACGAGCCTGACGACCACGTGCAAGGCTATCATCGCGTCCGACTCCCGGACGTATCTCATGGCCTGAAGCATAAAGACAGCCAGCATCCAACCTATCAGCTACACGCGCCAGCTCTTCAGAATGAGTCACCACATAGGCATGCGCACCCACCATGTGCAGGCCTTCCAGAAGAGCCGAACCCAGAGCCAATCCATCAGACATCCCAACATACGGATCTTCAACAATGACCAGACTATCCGGGGTCATACTATCCCTGAGTGTAACAACACGTTCCAGCTCATCAGACACACCGCCCTCATGCCAGAGTATCTGGTCACGCGGAGCCATACGTGCGTATGTGGCAAACACCGGCGCTCCTGCCTGGAACAACGCTTGTGTTACTGCAATGTCATTGACATACGAGGACTTGCCCTTGTGACCAGTCACCACATACAAGCCATCATGCACATCATTGGCAACCGCCTCTCCAGACGCTCGCATACCCTCGATTATAGTCTTTTCACCTATCTCTGGCATCACACCACCCTTGCAGAAAGCCGCAAGACCTGCCATATAGCGCAACTCAGTCACCACAGGTGCCAATTCTTCAATCTCGTGCGCGTACGTGCAAAGCACTCTGCCGAAAGCTTTCTGATTAAAGGATTCAACCACTTCACGCACCGCCGATTTGTCCGGTTCTATTGTGACCGGATCGGTCACCGTGTCAGTCACCTTCCTCATATGCCTCAGACTCGAAAGCCAATTCAGCCTCTCATGCGAGACAGACCCCGATATCTGAGCATCCGGCGACACCGCCATATCCAGCGAGGCCTTATCGGATAACTGAGGAGGTATCTGTTGCGCGATAGAAAATCCCAAGTGACTACCATCGTACCCAAATTGATCAGATTTCCTGGTCCCGTCCTTGTATACAGCAGTCACCATAACATGACGCAGACCCCGATAACCATTATCAGATGGCCTATCCAGATCACCCTCGATCCGAAGAGACGGACCTTCCTCTATACTCTCCAGGATACCACGCAGGTCCTGCATCCTCTCCCCATCAGCAACTGTTTTTACAGCGGTCCTGAGCTGCCCCAGGCGCCCTTGCGTAGGCAACACATCAAGCAGCCCATCAACATAGGAGGCCAAGTCCTGAGCGCGTCCTACGTATTCCTGCTGAGCAGCGCGAATACCATTATGAAAAACAAAATCGACCAGTTCAGGCGTCATCTCCTGGTAAAGCTCTTGACGCTGACGGATCACTTCCGGATCGCTCTCCAGATGACGGCAGATGGTACCCATCGCAAAGTGCCGTACCCTCCCGGCGACAAAATCATCAGGCATACCATCATACATCCTGTCGATCAACCGATCAAGTCCCAAGTCCTCTGGATTTGGGATGCTTTTCATGCCTGCCGAAGCAGGGACGAGTTGGGGATATTTCATACCCACGGGTATGCTCTACCTGTTTATAAATATTACGACATAATAACGACTAATAAGTAACAACATAAACACATAAATCATCGCACCCTCTTCACCATATGAAACAACACGGCGAGGCAGCAATGCTCCACCTGGCGCGATGCCTGCAGCAATCTCTGGACATGCAACAGGCTGCTGATGTCATGGCACTCAACGCATATCATGTCGCCCTTTCTTCAATCCTCATGGATATTGCCCCACCGCACAATATCGACCGTCTCGAGATCACCCGAAGCTACACTGCTGCCACCTACAACCACCAGCGAGAAGAACTCTACCGGCTCCTCCATCTGACAGACCAACATACTATCCTCATGACATCCATGGGAATGCCGCAGTATGGTGAGGCGTTACGGAATGCTGAAAAACTGAGCCAGGACTATTGGAAAAGCCTCAACGTCCTTCTGCATGAGGCAGAACAAGAAGAACCAGACATCCGCAATGACCTGGAAGCACTGTTCCCGCTCTCAGGAGATGAGATTTCAGATATCCTTGAAGCTCCCATCCATTTCTGCCATGACTTCCACCTGGTCATGGCACGACAATACAATGTTCCTGCCGCAGACCATCATCTCAGCTATCGTCCGAGGATGCTTCTGCGATGCCTGCGTTCCTGAGTCACATACATATCAGCCTGCATAGTCACCGCAGTACGACTATCACCATGCGTAATTATCGGCGTATGCAGATATGCCGCAAGACAATCACCCTCAATATCCGCTGCAGATTTTATCAGATCCACCAGGGCATCACCCATTGCCAGGTTCGCAAACGCATTGGTGGAAAAACCATACCCGCGCATCCATTCCCGGAGATTCTCGATGCCCCCATCAGCCTGCACACGCTGAGTGCTCCCATCATCATAGCACAACCCGTGTGCAAAGATGACGCCATCTGGATCTTGTCGTGAACCGGCGGCAATCCGAATAGAGGGATACTCTCCATAGCGCAATTCTGTCCCATCTCTCAAATAGATCATATCATCACCTATGTGCATGTAAGCACATACGAATTCAGCCGGTCATACGGGGAAGGATACACTTTCTCGCCCTCGCGGGTGATGACATGCAGATCCTTGGTCGCACCGACAAAACGCAGCGCCATACCGCCGTAACACTCAACTCCTTTATGAATGTATCCCGCCGGCGCAATCTGAGGCACATCAACAAAAACAAAATGCTCAAGCACGCGATCCACAAGCCCGTCCCCATTATCCACGTTCCCATACATGGTTGCCACTAGCCGCATATCGACCATACTGGCACCTGCATAGCGTGCATGCAGGCTGAAGGTACTCTCTTTCACCTTGATCTTGGCTTGAGCGCCACCAGGATAGATCCGCACCTGCGGGTCCAGATCATGGGTGACCTCAGAGAAGCGCTCTACCATCTGTGCCGCAGCCTGCGGAAGACTCAGTCCAGCCTCACTCACTGGATGCATCACAAGCATCAGAATCCCTCGTATGGTGGGTCGTAACGCACAAACCCCTCGTTGTCAGCGACAAAGATCGGCACATCAACCCCCAATTTTTGCAGGGCTGCTCCATTGGTATAGATCCTATCAGAGGCATGCAACACCGCAGAAGGCTGCGGATCCACGTACAGCAATCCCAGGAGCCGTTCGATGGGTGAAACATCGTGAAACTCCCCTCGCACCTCAGAAACCGCACGATTCGCTCGGGCATCCCTTATCCATATCCGGACATCCGACCGCCCTAGCTGGCCGGAAACCCGCCCATCCTCCACAGTGACATGCCCTCGCAGATCAGGAAATACCTCATGACATGCATCAGTCAACTCAAAGATTCCATGACGTGGATCCTCATAACAAGAGGACACTAATCGTAGATAGGTACTGGTCATAGCGGTGCCCAAACCCGCCTCTCTTTAAAAAAATATGCATAGCCCATCATTTCCAGCAGAAGTATCAAAACTAAGACCATCCTATACAAAAAGATATAAAAGACAATCTATCCCCCGTCCCTATGGACCATCGACTGCACAATAAGATCAGGACAGCCAACGATCTTCATCGCAACCTGTTCCTTATGGAATACTCTCCAGGAATCAATCCAGCAGAAGTCATGGAAGCCATCAGACCTGAATATATTCTTACTGCTGCGCACGCAATAGGTCAGCGGTATGATCCTCAAACCCATAAGCTTACCGATGGGATGCTTGAAGACTGCTGTGCCACCCCCACACCGTTTCCTGGCCTGCCACATCTACGCCCATACGCCGATTCCCATAATGCGGTTGTCCTTGGGTGCGGCCTGCCACGCAAGCAGGAGCGATGTTATACAGAAGCTCTCGACAAGGACCAGGTCCGCGCGGCTTACGGCACGCTTATGGATATCATGGCAGATCACGACGCGTTCTCCCACATCCCTCCGGCAGGATCGCATCTTCGTGCCCAGACGTATGACAACACTCTTCGATGCATCGAGCGTAGCGGCATCGACACGGTCCAAATGGCCGAGGTGCAGAACACCTTCAATGGGTTCCACGAACTGGCCCGACAATATCTGGACGCACGTACCCGTACCATGAAAGAGGCGATCCACCAAACCGCCATGCTCACTCCTGGCCGCATCATAGTCTGCAGCGATTGGCCATCTGACACCTTGCGCGGAACGCACACACAGATGACAAAGGATGAGAGAATGCATACCTATCTCGACCTGCACGCATAAGATTTAAAAAAACATGCCTCCACAATTCCTCCATGGTGCAGAAACACTGGAACGCTTTTTTTGAGGCACACATCCGCAAGGGACTGCCCCTCTACGAGATCAAACATCGGCTCATCGAGCACCACGGCTATGCCCCTGCACATATCGATCAGATGATACAGGGCTATCAGCAGCAGAGCCAGCAGAAGGAGCGGCCGGGAGTACTGCTGCCCATCTTCATCCTTCTCTTCATCATCGCCGCCTTCAGCATTGCTATCAATCCGAACATCACCGGGATGGTGACTGCAACTGCTCCAAAGGAACCGTCCATCCCTCTTCTTGGAATCATCGCGGTCGCCGTGGTCAGTCTCACTATCGGACTGCATCTACGCGACAAGAGAAAAGCGGCATCTAATTGAGTACATCCTTCATGCACTGCCGCGCAAGTATCTGACCGATAAAACCAGGACTGGTCGCATGCGTACTCATGCCCGAGGCTGCCAGCGACTGACGCATCCTTTCCATATCATTGTGCACCATCTCCTCCACACTCGCATACCCGCGGACCCGATGCAATCCGTCAGCTCTCTCCATATACTGGAAAAAGTCATAGTCGATATCAGTAACGATGCGTGATGACGGACGGTTCTGCCAAATTCGGTCCAGGAACGGATTGTCAATCCCAGTATGCCAGTACGGCACCATCAACGCACCACCCTGCACATAGCCGAGGTAGTCGTCCGGCTTCTGCGGATCCACCCATACGAGGCTGGAAACAAGACCTGACCGCACGCCCGCACCGATGAAAT
>CAZMDB010000060.1:0-1566 GCA_964565095.1 uncultured Methanosarcinales archaeon
CCGCTTGTATCGTACCATAAATTCGTATTAAAAGAATCTCCGTAACAATCTGAAAACGAAAAGGTACGCATCGTCAGACTTCCGCCACAAAAATTTTGAACAGCCGGATCTCCCAAATTACCACATGCTGGAGAATCCCAGACATTCCATCCATCTCTATTCAGATGAGAAAAACAATAATTGTATGGTCCATAAAATAGTCCCTGACGCATATCTGAAAAATCCGAGAATGTATCTCCTGGAGATAGATCCAATGAAGAATCTTCTTTAATGTCTCCTGAATATGTATCTATTAATGATCCCCATAGTAAGTGGACCGAAGTTGTATAATCGTCCTCCAGAACAGATGAACTTTGGTGATAACTTTCTCCGTCATTCTTACGCAAAGTACTCCAATCGGATCCGGTCACCTTTCCTGCGCTATCAATTTGATAATTTCCTACCCCAAACCCCCGATATCTCGTACCTGGTGGGACACCCATAGACTCAGCCCATATGCCATCATACGAACACATGAAGCTATAAGCGGTATCTGTCAAATCCGCTGAGACTATAGGAATGCAGATAAGCAGAAGAACACATGTCACCATCCACATCGCAATGTTTTGTTTCATTTTACTTGAGTGTACAATCACTATTACATTTATCTGTCAATCCTGGCTCGCACTCTTCTGGAGGAAGGACTATCCCGTCACCGCATTGTTCAAGCCTGCAACGGTTATTACATCCGTCTCCGTTAATGAGATTGCCATCATCGCATTCTTCATCCCCTGTTTGGATTCCATCGCCGCATGATCCCGCAGCACAGAATAACTCCCATGTGCAATATTGAGAGCATCCGTCACCTGAATCGGTGTTACCATCATCGCATTGTTCTACGCCCGCTTGCAAGAATCCGTCTCCGCAGACGGCTGCTTCACAAGTATTCGTACAAGCGTCAGTATTGATATTGTTGCCATCATCGCATTCTTCCAGGTAAGGAGCATCAAAGTCCATAATCCCGTCGCCGCAGACGGGTAATGTGCAATCGGTGCGACAAGCATTTGCAATGTTTTCATTACGCACACCATCATCGCACTCTTCATCACCCACACCTGTTGCTCCGAGAGTTCCGATATCATTGGGATCCTGGATCGTTCCGTCGCCGCAGTACGTACCTGCGGTCAGCTGACAGTTGTTATCACAATTATCTGTATCAATATTATTGCCATCATCACATTGTTCGCCATCTTGGAGTATCCCATTACCACAGATCTCAAGGCGACAGAACTCATCACATCCGTCGCCTGCAACCTGGTTGCCGTCGTCGCATTGCTCTGCTGCATCCAATACACCGTCACCGCATGATTCGAGCACACAGTCAGCATCACAACCGTCACCCGCTACATTATTTCCATCATCGCATTCTTCTCCAGGGTCATTCACTCCGTCTCCGCAGAAAGGCGCAACTCCTATGGCCTTACAGGAACATCGACCGCTCCCAAAAAAACAACCATCTTTTATCTCATCAGGGTCACAGATATTCAGTGGATCATCTGCGGCATAATCGTATCCGTCACAAGCAGG
>CAZMDB010000060.1:1576-8627 GCA_964565095.1 uncultured Methanosarcinales archaeon
GTCCACTTGCTGCTCCGGCCACTCCTGACAACCACAGCTACCTGCATATGTACAGCTGAAAATATCGTTCAACAAATTGAACTGCAGTGTATTCTCATCTGCGCATTTGACTCCTCCCTGGGGCCGGGGACAACAATAATCATATTTGTTTTGGCCATCGCATGGTTCTTGGATCGTTGGATCGGAGTCGTCACAATCTGTATCCGTACTTGTCAGATCACCCGCCTTGAACCAGTCTGCTCCCGGTGGCCCTGCTGCGTTCTGAGCCGGAGTGTTATGATCACCATGACCATCTCCATCTCCATCAAGGTAGTAGGTGTCGGTGGGCTCGGGAGGATCTGACAATTCACAATAGTCTTGACAACTGGTCTGTACCGACTCTATTGACAAGCCCATTATATAATCTGAGCATTCATAGGGTGATCCGACTTTATACGCATTTTTCCCTGATCCTGCATCTGTCACAATTACCTGCCCCACGTATCCACTGAGATCATCAGCTGTCACTATTGGCTCTCCACCCGGGCATCTACTATTAGGAGTAATAGTAATGGTTCCGCTATGACCATCTACTGTATCCGTCGGATTAAGATTATTACAATCTGTTGCAGATAGATCATTGGTTATAGTGCTTTCTGAACGTATATCTTCATCATCAAACTGGAAAAAATCTGCGAGTCCCCAAGAAGGAACTTGCCAAGAAGCATATAATCCTGCTTGTCCAAAAATACAAGATAAAGCAATCTCAGTATTCGAATCTGAATAAGAATATTCATCACCGGACTCTTCAAGCAAAAAATCATTATTATTATAATTATCTTCGAATTGTCTAGCTGCATAACAATGATCAACACTTTCAAAATGTGCATTATAATCCCAAGCAGCTATGAAAGTGTCACAATCTGAACCTCCACATGGTGTGAGCTCATAGCAATCTGGATACACTTCACAAATTTCAAGTAGTTCTATCTCTTCAGATATGGGTAAGTCCTTTGGATTAATTGGCTCCGTCCCTGGCCATGTACAATCCGCATCAGTTATACAGTTTCCTCCCTTAATAGTATATACTGTATCACATCCATAAGAACGTCCCCCTGAATCCAATGCAAAATATTCAACACCCCATTCATTCAATCGATTCTCTTTGAGCATAGAACCGGAATAAACTGCTGGCCACCCCCCGGTCGATTCATCGTCACAGCTTGCTTCTAGTTTATATAATCCCGAATCCGTAACCCATTCTCGAACACCTACTGCATTATCATATTCTCCTCCATATGTATAAAAGCATACATCTGCTGCTACTGCAGCTTGTGAAATTACAATAATCTGACATAGGACTAGCAAATAGAAAAGCACCCTCCTACCCACCGCATGGCACCCCGCTAAGATTGATGGAACTACCATTGCCGATAGCGGTATATGTCTTGCCGCCCACCGAAACATTGACCATATTGCCTTCCGAGTCCTCAAAGAATATGCAGAAATCATCCTTGATGCCAAGTTTCTTCTTCAGGTCCCTGTAGTTCATAGTCGCAAGCTCCGCGAACTTCTCCTTATCCACCTGCCCACGGGATACGAACGCGAACGTCGAATCCTGCGTCACTGCATTAGCAAGGGATATCGTCTGTGACTGGAGTTTCTTGTAAGGGTCATCCTGCGAAAATCCTATGAGAGAAAAGACGAACACAAAAATGATCACGAATACCGACACCGCCAGCAGGACCTCGAGAGCCCATGCCTGCCCGCACTTTTCCCTGCGCATGTACACCCCTTTTACTGAAATTCTGCGGCTATTTCTTTATAAATCTTGCGACTGGCTCTCTCGACGAGAAATCAGCAAACACACCATATATGCATAGTTACATGGCACCTCTATTGTGCCACGTACAGAACAAGAAGAAGCGTCATCATGTAGATACCGATCGCTATTATTCGATACGGAATCTTGCGTCGTTTTCTACGCAGCACCCGTGTAGACTGCTCAGGATCCATGCATCCGCGGCGGTCGTAAAAATCCATGGAAGTGCCAATGGCAGGCTGCTTTTATATCTTGCGCTTGAGCTTGTGGCTCCGGACCGCATTCTTGAGTTTCCGTACACGGGCCTTAGCTTTCCGATACGTCAGCAACTCGTTCTTTGCGCCATAATGCGTGATCACCGACTGAGAATTGACC
Source organism: uncultured Methanosarcinales archaeon (assembly GCA_964565095.1). Taxonomy (GTDB): domain Archaea; phylum Nanobdellota; class Nanobdellia; order Woesearchaeales; family DATGWN01; genus CAZMDB01. Next base: position 3,753 of record CAZMDB010000060.1, read on the forward strand.
AGTCCCACCGCGAGAGCCTCTTTCATGCTGCTGCTGCGGATGTATTCAGAAACGAAGCCGCAGGCGAACGCATCACCGGCCCCGGTTGTCTCTTTGATCTTCACCTTGCCCGGCTTCATACTATGCAGAGTGCTTCCATCAGACGCATAGATCATCCGCGGACCGTCAGTAATGCATACCTGCGGTATGCCAAAGTCATGCATCCGGATCATGAGATCATGGATATCGCCGAATCCGGCCAGATACTGTGCCTCCTCTTTATTCAGGATAAGGATACTTGTCGCATCAAGCACCGGCTTGAGATAATTATACCCCTGCTTGGTCTGGTACTCGCTGGGATTATATGCAATTGATATCCCCTTCTTCTTCGCGTATTGGGCCAGCTTCTTCTGCGTCTCGAAAGACTTGTGCATCATACTGGAAAAGTAGAACCACTCTGTGGATAGGCCCTTTTTGGAAATCTTGGAATAATCCAGATGATCGTTTGCCCCTTTGAATGTCAGGATGGTCCTGTCATGCTCTATGCTATCCAAAATCACCGAATATCCTGTCTGTTCCCGACTGCGATGTCCGAGAAATGTGATTCCCTCTGCCTGGAGAAGATTGCGCACGCGCATGGCATTCTCGCCTTTTCCGAGACATCCTATGTATCCTGTAGAAAGACCCATCCGCGAAAAACCCACACCTGTATTGGTGCCACCGCCTCCGATAGAGAAGATAAGATCTTTGATAAGTATCTTTGACCCTGAAGGATATGCGATGAGTGACTCTGATGCATCTATGCTTTTGATCTCGATAAGCTCGCTATCCGTATTGGCGAACACATCCACTGTAGCGCTGCCGCAGACGACCACATCGAATTCTGACATAGGTTTTTTCAGGAGGATGACCGTATATAAAGATACCGATGAGATCAGTATCTCCGAATACAGAAGAGAAAATAGTGCATATGAAAATCCAGGATTTTCAATGTTTGAAAATGGAGTCATTTTCATAACTGCCTAGAAGTAAGATCAGAGATTTTGGTGATTTCTTGTTGAGCAAAGCTCCACAAGATCCAGAAATTTACGAGTAATTTCTAAGGACATGTAACCAAAATCTCGCAAAACATGCGTACGGCAGCCCAAGCACGAAACCTCGCAGCACTATTTTCAAAAAAAAAGAAGAGAGCTATGACCATGTTACGCTGCTGCATTCGAAGAATGATTTGTCACCGCTGCACATTTACCCTCATCATTGGGGTTCAGAAACGCATGTTATCAAGCACGTCGTGCGCGTGCGACTGCCTATATACAGTGCGCAGCGCGGCGGACCGAAGCAGCATCGCTTCGCGCATATAGGCCGCCTCCTGATTGGTGACCCGTGCCACCATATCTGCCTTGATCAAGGGATATGGATAACCCGGAAACGCTGCGTCATTACTCATAGTGGCAAGCTGCCCCAGCACCCGTAAAGGATCCACACCTGGTACATCCTGGATGTCGATCCGGAACCAGTATCGTGAGTGTTCGTTGAGACGGGCCATGTAGACCTTGGCGACATCTGTCTTGCCGATATACGCTGCCCGCACCCCGCCAAGATCGGGAAGCATTCCGTAGATACTCTTGCCCTGATCGGAAAGGATGCTGGAAGACTTGGTAATGCCTACGGCAAGCTGCTTCCTCTCCGCAATTGACGAAAGGATGGGAGATATACTCAATGCGCCGTCGAGCAGGACCATGCTGCCAGCAGACAAGTTGTCGCTCACGCGCAACGCTTCTGCATACTCAAGTTGAGCACGCGCAGCCTCAACATCCTCGCATCCGGACACATCCAGCGCCACTTCCTGCAAATCCCCACCTGCCGATTTCCTGTAGATCCTCCACTTGCCTGGCAGCCCCTTGATGATCCACGCAGCTTTCTTCGTGCAAAAAGGCTTGTCCTGTTCTGCCTCTACTGCAGCCACGTGCAGCTGGTGCACCTGCATATCAGGAATCTCGATGATCGGCGCATTCCCGCCATCGATAGCCACTATGCCCGGGCGCACTGCGCAACGGCTGAACGAAAAGAAATCAGACATCTCTACCTGAACAGTCTCGACAAAATCCCCACCTTTCACCTGGAATGGCAGTTCTGCCGCGGCTGCAGTCTCAGAAGTCTCGAGAATATCATGCAGATGAGCCATAAACATTGGTCCGCCCGCACGCTTATATACTTATTTGTTCATGATCTGCCTGTAGGCCTCTTCTATCTGGCCTTGCGTCAATCCCTGCTGCAGAAGCTGCGACTGTATCTGCATCGGATCATATCCCTGCTGCATCATAGACTCCACGTACTGCGCGACAGACGGCGCAGGCTCCTTCTGATGCAAGCACTTTTTGCGGCGACGCGTGTACAACAGGTATCCCACCACTGCAAGGATCAATGAGAACACGAAGAGTGCTGCGCCTGCAAGGATAGCCTTGCCTTCCTGCGCATACGCCACCGGCATAGCACAGATCATGCACAATAGGATTATCTTCATGAAGCGCATGTATGCTGTGCGTGACTTCAAGCTTAAAAAATTATGCATCAAAACCCAGAGACATCGACTCTTTCTTTATCGTGTCTGTAGTTGTATATTGAGCAGAGACCTCATCAACAAGCTCAACCTGCGTCACTCCACATTTCTGGCAGATCTCTTCTTCCATCAACTCTACTGCTGACCTTATCAAAGAGCTACCAGCAACTTGCAGGGTGATCTGACGGTCGCGCGTCAATCCTGCCTCCTTGCGCAATGCTTGGATACGACGCATGATCTCGCGGGCCAATCCCTCTTTGTCCAGCTCCTCAGTGCGCGTCGTATCAAGAAGAATATTGTCTGCGAGCACGTATGGCTCCTGCGCCTCCTCTTGAATGCTGACATAACGTGGAAGAAGATTCATCTGCTCTCCATCCATCTCCATCGCAGATTTTCCGTCGTCTTCAAGTTCGAGTGCTATGCGTCGCATCATCTCTGCATCCAGATTCTGGATAGCCTGGCCTATCTGGCCTGTGCGCTGACCGAACTCTTCTCCCAACTCACGGAAATTTGCTTTCAACGAGTAACTGACCGCCTCTGAACGCGCCACTGTCTTTAGCTCCTTGACGTTGGTGTGCGAAGCAATCACTGACCCTAAGCGCTCTACTGCTGCCTCTATCTCCTTGCGCGCGCCAGTCTGCACCACCACATGAGACACTGGCCAACGCACATTGAGTTGCGCGCGCTCCCGAGCAGCAAGTATGGACTGTATGATATCCTGTGCATATCCCATCAGTGATTCGATCTCTTCATCGATCTGCAACTGATCATATTCTGGCCAGGCGCATAGATGGATGCTTTCTTCCCTCAGATCAAAAGCGTCCCTTATTTCCTGATACATCTGCTCCGACAGGAAAGGTGTGACAGGTGCAAGCAACTTGAGCCCTTCAGTAAAGACCGTGAACAATACATGTCCCACAACCGTCTTCTCTTCCACGGTGCCTGCCATGGCCTTGTCACGCACCAGCTGGATATATGTCCGTGAAAGATCAAGTAGCAGTGACTCAATCTGCCACGGCAATTCATTGAGTTTGTATCCATCGACCAACTGCGTCATTTGTTTTATCGTTGAATGCATACGCGACAGGATATATCTCTCTTCTATGCCAAGCGCCGCCTCATCTGTCGGCTCGCTGATGTCTATGCCATTCTCAGACAGCTGCCTTCCTATCTGCAATAGATACTTCATCGTATTCCAGTACACGTACAGATTGCGATGCTTGATAGTGACATCATCCATGTTATAGTTGATATCAAGTCCTGGATTTGAGCCTCCGATCATATAGTAGCGAAGCGTATCTGCTCCGTACTCCTTGACGACTTCCTCCGGAAGGATGTAATTACCTTCTGATTTTGACATCTTCCTGCCCTTGGCATCCTGCACAAAGCCATGCATGTAGACCGCCCTGAACGACGGCCTTTCGAGCGCCAGCATGCTTGCGACCATCAACAAATTGAACCATCCGCGGATCTGATCCTTTCCTTCAAGTATGAAATCAGCAGGGAAAAGTTTTTCGAAGAGTTCTTTTTTGGTTGGATAGTCAAGACAATTCCATGATGCCGTTCCCGCATCGACCCAGACATCAAGGACATCACTGACCCGCTTGTAGGTCTTGCCGTCCTTCTCGATGACGACATCGTCAACTGTAGAGATATGGAGATCATCTACCTGTTGTCCGGACAAGTCTTCCAACTCTGCCGCAGATCCGACAACTATGTAATCTTCCTCATCCTCGGTATTGCGCCATACTGGAAGCGGAGTTCCCCAATATCGCTGTTTCGATATTGAATTGTCACGCAGGTTCTTCAGCCATGAATCGAATGCATTGAACGCTGCATCTGGTACCCAGCTGATGTCCTGGTTCTCTCTGATCATCTGCTCTTTGAGATCCTCTATCTTGAAGAACCATTGCTTGGTCGTACGGAAAATGACCGGTTCATGATATCGCCAATCGTGAGGATACTCGTGCTCCACCGGACTGGTGGCAATCAGTGCCTTTTCCTCCTCGAGCGCCTTGATAAACTTGTCATCGTCTTTTTTTGCACGCCATCCTGCAAACTTTCCCATGTTGTCCGGGAAGACTCCTTTCGGATCAATAGTATTGTAGGCAGGAAGCCCGTTGCGGTATCCCACCTCGAAATCTTCTGGACCGCATCCTGGCGCACAATGTACAAGCCCTGAACCAGCGCTCGTGTCTACGTATTCCTCGGAGAGAAGGACAGAATGAAGTTTTTCTGCATCCTGGGCGATACGCTCATAGTCTTGTTCGAGAATGTCATTGAATGGATGGGTGTACTTGATGCCCTCGAGTTTGTCGCCAGTGAATTTTTCGAGC
>CAZMDB010000061.1:0-4766 GCA_964565095.1 uncultured Methanosarcinales archaeon
TAGGTTTTTTGGAACATGGAATTCTACCCCGCAATCATTCACTGCTTGGCTATCACGCCTTTGTCGCCTGGCGCAACGGATACTTGGATGAACAAGCACGTGACGTCGTCTTCCATGAAGCGCTGCTGCAAAGAGGGGACTGGCAGAGTATCCGGAAAACCATGATTGAAGGAAGCCGACGCGGTGTCCAACAGATGCTGGAAGGATATTCTGAGGAATAAGAATGCTGCTCTACGAAAAACTGGCAGACCACTGTATGCAGAGATCTATATGTTCCAGCAGAATTTCTTCAAGCTGGACAATAGCAAGAACAAATATGAACACTGCTACTATGATCTCGAAGAACATAAGCTGTATGACTACACCAAAGTCGACCTTGCGACATTCTAATCGACAGACATTTATAGCATCCTGTTTGCAAATCCTCCATGCAGTACAATAGGCCCCTACTCTATGCCATGACCTTCTTTGAGGGATTGCTATTCTATTTCCCTATCCTTGCACTCTACTACGAGCAGATGCTGTCTTCTGTCGCACTGATAGCACTGGTCTTTTCGACACGGAGTCTCAGCATTTTCATCTTCGAAGTGCCCACAGGCGTATTCGGTGATCGCTACGGCCGCAGAGTCAGTATCATACTCGGCCAGCTCTCGACCTTTGGATCCATCGGCCTTCTTGCTATCGGTTCTCCTATCGGGATATTCGGCTATGCGATCCTCAACGGTCTCGGACACTCATTTCTGAGCGGCAGCGACACTGCATTGCTCTACGACTCGCTCAGTGCCCTAGGCAGGAAAAAAGAATACAAAAAAAGCGCCAGTACCTATTTCAGTCTCTGGCCACTGGGAGCAGCAATCGCCGCACTTATCGGAGGGGTGCTTGCTGGCTATTCACTCCACCTGCCCATCATCCTTTCGCTTATCCCTGCATCAATCGCATTCCTCCTCTCATTATGTCTCACGGAGGCTCCTGTTATCAAGGAACAGGATTGGCACATTTTCAAACACATGGATCAGGCCTGGTGCATCATCTGGAAGAACCGCATGCTGCTCTTCCTCTTTCTCGGTGCGATGCTTGTCCACGGGTTCGGCGAAGGGGTCCACTACCTCAATCCCCTCTTCTATGCAGAAAAAGGTATCATCATCGAACAGTTCGGCATCCTTGTTGCCGCAACCTTCGGACTCTCCAGTCTTGGCCACTATTTTTCTCATGCGCTTTCCGAACGTCTCGGTGAGGTACGCTCATTGGTTATCTTTACCATCGCTACAGCGCTCCTGTTCATTACTGCCCTTGCAGTCACTGGATTTGCCGCGGGTGCGATCATGGTCAGCACATCCATCTTTTTCGGTCTGCGCAATCCGATTGTCAACCATATCACCCAAGAACATGTCCATGACTCGTCCCGCCGTGCGACGGTGCTCTCACTGCTCAGCTTTGGAAAAAACATCAGCGTGGTACTGCTGGTCATGACTGTCGGCATCCTTGCCGATGTCTGGGCGCTGCAAGGAGCGTTTCTCGTAGCGGCATTCGGCATTCTTCTTGCCAGTTTCGCATTTGCTAAGATGCATAGACCAACCCGATAATTTCATCATCCGAAAAGCTGGCCCGATTCAGCGCCTTACGCACTGTCTCTAGCAATTTCACATCGGAAAGAACAGCCCTGCAAATCTCACAGGGTGAAGACCCGGGATATGTTTCCGGCCCACCCATTCGACGGATAATATTGAGAAGACCACCGATGTCTCCGATCTTGAGGACTTTAAGTAAAGGATCATGCATCATCTCTTCAGTGATGTCATGCAGATTCGATTCGAACACATTACCGTAGTAGAGATTATCATTTCTGCATAATCCACCTGAGAAAAAGACATCACCCTTCGAATCCACAGTTATCGCATTATCCTGTTTAGGATGACGGATATCGTTGATAGCGTATTGACGTGGCGTACCACCGATATCTTGTGCACGTCCGACAAATAGTAACTCACTAAGGGTTATTTGTAACCATCTGGCCTGCTCGAACATCAGTTTCATTATCCCTGACTCTGATCTGTATCGTAATTCGCCTGCATCCAGTCGCGCACGCAAAGGACGTAAAAGGAAAAAGCGAAGAGCTTTATTGTCTATGAACTCCTCTCCTGTGTATCTCCGACCGCTTGTATATTGGATACTGAGTGATCGATGATCCGGTTCAAATACATCACGGAATGCCTCGGCAATATTGACCGCGTGCTCATACGATTGCCTCCCATGAAAATCATCCGCAGAAACACCTAATGCCGACATAAAGGACCGCCCTGGATACACTCTAGAAGGTATCCGTGCAAGATCGAAACCAGCCTCCTGTATTCCCTCCAGACGTCTGCGAGCATTATGATAAGAATCACCCCAGTACCCATTGGTCATGATCTCAAGACCTTGAAAAGTAGAGACCATGTGTTCGAGAAGCTCCTGATCAAAAAATGGCTCTCCCTCTCCTGCCGTTATCAGATCGATACTTGTCTGTGGCAACTGCTCGCCAACTGCATCCACAATATCTCTCTGCATCCTCCCTTCGCGATGAGGTCCATAATCATGGTAGCAGTGCCTGCATGCCATATTACAATACGGTCCCATCTGCAGCCAAAGCATCTGTGGAGGTTGCCTGAGTACTGCATGAAGATATTTTGTTCCATCCTTCTGCAAATCCTCACTTATTTCTGCAGCTTCCCTTAGGGTCGGGTTTGCCAGACTCATACTATAGGGGGGTTCTAAATTGATTTATCTATTTTTACCGTATCCAACCGAACACTTTATAACGGGACCGCGGTTCTGTACCATTGATCTTCTCCTGAAGGGAATTGATAACTATGACATTCACACAACTTATACAACCATTACAGAAAGCGCTCAAAGAGCAAAACTACAGCATCCCGACTCCTATCCAGGAGCAGACTATCCCCGCACTCCTTGAAGGCAAGGACGTCCTCGGGGTGGCACAGACAGGCACTGGAAAGACCGCTGCCTTCCTATTGCCTATTCTCCAACACCTTGATGGAGAAAAATCACAGCCAAAGTACCCACGGGCACTCATCCTGACACCGACGCGAGAGCTTGCTGCCCAGATCGCAGACAGCATCAAGACCTATGGACGCCATCTGCGCTTGCGCGGGACCGCAATCTTTGGCGGAGTCAAGCAAGGCAATCAAGTGGCTGCACTCAAAAGAGGCATTGATATTCTTGTGGCAACACCAGGACGTCTGCTGGACCTGATGCAACAGAAGCACGTATTCCTTGATGCGGTCGATCATTTCGTCCTTGACGAGGCCGATCGGATGCTTGACATGGGATTCATCCCTGATATCCGCAAGATCATCAAGAAACTGCCCCACAAGCGCCAGACCCTCTTCTTTTCTGCAACGATGCTTCCACAGGCAAAAGAGCTTGCAGATTCCATCCTTCAGGATCCCATCACTATCAGTATCACTCCGGAAAAACCGACGGTAGAAAAGATTGACCAGCATGTGATCATGGTCAACAAGAAGAACAAATTGGCAGTCCTCAAGGACCTTCTGGAAAAAGAGGATAAAGCCATCGTCTTTACCCGTACCAAGCATATGGCAAACCGCGTGGCAGACAAGCTTTCAAAATCTGGAATCTCATCTGTACCTCTGCATGGCAACAAATCACAGAGTGCGCGGACAAAAGCGCTCGATGGATTCCGCTGCGGGAAAGTGCGGGTGCTTGTCGCAACCGACATTGCTGCTCGTGGTATTGATGTGGATGATATTTCCCATGTCTATAATTATGAGCTTCCTCAGGAAGCAGAAAGCTATGTGCATCGCATCGGACGCACGGCACGTGCTGGTGCCTCAGGGATAGCTATCGCATTGGTTGATGGTCCTGAGTGTGGGCTTTTGAAATCGATCGAGAAACTGATCGCCCAGAAAATTCCGGTAATGGAACACAAGCTTGCAGGTGATCTGACGCAGGGTCCTCCCCAGAAGTTCGGCGGACATAAAGGTGGTCGAGGGAAAGGACGACGTCGCCGAAGACGGTAGAATTATAAATGATAATCATTTTCTAGTGATAAATGCCTTCGCTCGAAGAGACACTCAGGAGACTGTCATCACATGGACTACGAGTGGATCCCGATATAGCACTGCAATTATCTAAGCTTCAGACACTGTATGACTTGGCAAATCTGAAGAAGGAAGAAAGAACCAAATCTCAAGTCCATGCCAGATCATCAAGTAGAAGTGATATGGCAAGACGTTTGATTGAACTTAGTATTCTCTCCGGAGTATTACCACAGGGAGAGCAATTAATCAGAAGTTCAAATGACTTTTATGTATCTGCAGATGTTGTTGGTCAACAACAAGTTTTGGAAAACGCAAGGATCTATGTCGATACAACTCTCCAATGGAAGACATTGTATGATGTCAAGACAGATTCTGGATTAAAAAGAGCACTCAATGCTGATTCAAAAAATAGACGTAATATCGCCAAGCGTCTTGTAGAAACAGGTATTCTCTCCGGAGTATTGCCACAGGGCGAACAGTTAGTCAGAGGTACGAACAACTCCTATACATCTGCAGACGTTGTTGGTCAACAACAAGTGTTGCAAAACGCAAAAATCTATGTGGATACGACACTCCAATGGAAGACATTGTATGATGTCAAAAAGGATTCTGGATTAAAAAAAGCACTCAATGCGGATTCAATAAACCGACATGACCTAGCCAAGCGTCTTGTAGAAACAGGTATTCTCTCCGGAGTATTACCAC
>CAZMDB010000061.1:4866-8463 GCA_964565095.1 uncultured Methanosarcinales archaeon
TATGTCGATACAACTCTCCAATGGAAGACATTGTATGATGTCAAGACAGATTCTGTATTAAAAAGAGCACTCAATGCTGATTCAACAAAAAACCATGACCTAGCCAAGCGTCTTGTAGAAACAGGTATTCTCTCCGGAGTATTACCACAGGGAGAGCAATTAATCAGAAGAAAAAATGATTTTTATACATCTGCAGACGTTGTTGGTCAACAACAAGTTTTGGAAAACGCAAAAATCTATGTGGATACGACACTCCAATGGAAGACATTATATGATGTCAAGAGAAATAAGGGATTAAAAAGAGCACTCAACGCGGATTCAAAAAACAGAGGTGATATCAGAAGAAAACTCACCGAACACAATATCCTTTCTGGAAAGATAGCCGACTATGACGACCCCGAATTACTCCTAGAAGAGATACTCACACAAAAAGTTCAACCATATTTTGATTCCGATATCGTCGGACATGATGCGGTGCTTGAAAACCGCCGTACCTTCCTTGCATCAAAATATTTCCAGGAACAATTGCACATAAAAGGCATCGAGTTGGAAAACATCTGGGATACTCGCGATGGCGCGCACATCGCCAAAACTATTCTCGGACTTCAAAAGGGTGAACAATTGGAAATACCGACTGTGGAAAGTGACCGTCAGCACAAGATCGTGTCCGAGTGGTCGCCTCCGGACGAGGTCTATCTCAGCATATTTGCGCACTTCTTTGAAGATGAGGATACACTTATGAACGCAATCGACGACAAAGTTTCCGCAGATCTCGGACGATCGCGTTTTGCGGTCCTGCTCAAAATGCAAGCCATGGGATTGTTTGAGTCATACATCGAATTCTCTGACCGTCCGAACCAGAAAGATATTTCATACCGGATCCCTGATTCCACTATGGAAATGTTCACAGACCTTGATGTCTCCATGCCCAACTATGCGCATACACTGGCCCAGGGCATCATGCCAGAAGTCGTGCCGATCGTAGGCCATACGAGCGCCTGCACCGATGAGCGCGGCATACCACAGTTCCACATCGTGACCACCCCGGTCTTCTACCGTGGAGCAAATCCGGCACTCTACACACACGCAGAACAAAAGGTACTCAAGCAAATATCTGATTTCCTCTATGGAGAAACATCCGATGCCGAACCATTCATCGTGGAAGCACGTGACAATGGTCATGCATACGCCCAGGTCGTGATGCGTCGACGGTTCAGCATAGCCCCCGAAACGTTCGAGACCACTGCGATCCAGCTTGAGCAAGGCAAGGAAGCGTACATGTTCACATGAATCTGTATCATTGAATACAATCTACTGAGCTATCGACCACAATACATCGAAATACTGCTTGAAACTCTGAGCAATCTTTTTATTCCTGATCATGAAGACATACGGACTGCGATCCCACAAAAAAATATAGACATAATCTTCGAACACATCAATAGCACCTGGACTGATATACCCTGGAGGCATGTAACGCACTTCTGAATACGCTTCATGCTCTCTGTCTTTACCCAATCCATCTTTTGCTGAGGCATCCATAAGAATCTTGAGCCTCTACATACTTATTCTTATGGCAGGTATAGCACTGTCGGACACTATGTCAGAGAATATCGGACTCCGGTTTCTGATTTTTTCCGGAAATCATCCGAGCTAGTTAAAACAATCTATATAAAATAACCGATTCACCGAAATATTGATGTATAAACCGACATTGGGCGTGTTTTATTGGCATAATCCTACTCGACTCGGCAACCTTGAACTTGTGGATCGTCTGCGACAAGATTTCCGGATTCTGATTGTGAGTAACCAGAAAGTTCCTTACCTTCATAGATACGGGGATCACGTGATCTCAGAACATTTCGGCAACACCGATCAGATACAACAACAATTGCAATCATGGAAGAAAAGGCAAGGTCTTGACGGGATGATCACACTCTCAGAGGGAGCAGTCACCTTACTGGCAGACGTTACTAGCGATCTGGGTCTGGAGGGCAACGAGCCACAAGCCAGCCGAGCAGGAAGAAATAAATATTTGATGCGCAAAAGAATGCAGCAAGCAAACATCCCGCAACCGCTATTCTACAAAGCTCATTCCCTTGAAGAAGCTGTAGATATTACCACACAAGAATTCGGTGACGCCCCCTACTTCCTCAAACCGCCCTGCATCGGAGGTAGTTCATTCTGTTCCAAAGTACAGGATAAACAACAACTACGAGAGATCTGGCAGCCATTCTTTGAAGGTAGTAAACAACGAACAAGAAAGGATCCGCTATTTACCGAACACTTTGGCATCGATGGTGCTGATTATTACCTGATTATTGAAGAATTGATGGGAGGAACACAATTCCCTTACGATGATGTATTAGGTCCGAGATTCCCGGTTTTCGAGATGAGCGTAGAAGGATTCATCTCAGGCAACAACACTTACGTATATTCCATGACAGACAAGCTTCTTCCCGCCGGCTGCACAAACGGAGAAGAATACATGTGGAGAATGCACTCACGCGTGCCACCTGCCCTTAAAGAAATCCTTACCAACCGAGTGACACAGATTAATAGGGCTCTGGATGCCACCTCAGGATGTTCTCATACCGAATTTCGTGTCGAAGAATGTGCAGCAACAGAAGCAGATATCGAACTCACAGGAAAACATTATCGTGCGCGGATGATTGAGACTGCACTGCGTCCTGGAGGCGCATTCATGCAGCCCGCTATCGCGATGGCCACAGGATTCAATGCCATACGAGCGATGGCGTATCAAGCATGCAGAATGCCTCATGAGGAAGAGGTTCTATACCGGCATCCAATGATCATGGCTAATCTCTGGGCAGACAGTCCCGGCCGCATGATTGCTATACAGGGGCTGGATAAAATCATGTCACTACGGCAGGATCTTGCTGCCTTCCACCTATATGATTCTATTGGGGATCAGATACAGGTGCCCCCTGAAGCGAGTAGAGGGATTGGTGATGCTATCATTCTGGGAGAAAGCATCAATCTGCTGCAAACCCCTGATTGGGAAACCAGCAGGGGCCACGACAGCCCGTATAGGACAGCAGAAGAAAAGTATCTTCAAGTTATAGATAATTTGAGAGTGATCACAAAATGAAGAAACGGCCAAAAATGAAAGGACTTGCCGAAGCAGTTGATAATTATTACAATGCTGCGAAAGAAGGAAGAATCCTTCGGATGGGAGTACAAATAGACACCCCCCCTTGTAGCTGGAAGTGCCCTTATTGCTACGCAGATGAAACGCCTAATGAGACAAAAGTCGAAGCTGCACCGACAAAAAATCTTCTCGACTGGATCGATCAAGGCGTAGAACTTGGCGCAACAGGCCTGACAATCAATGGCACCTTCGAACCTACGATGGGAAGAGACTTGTTCAAAGTCCTTCGTCACTCTCGAAATCATGGTCTCAATACGATGCTGGTCACAAACGGCACTGCACTGACCAGGCAACGAGCGCAGCTACTCCGTGATCTTGATATTTCTATCCTATTGAAGCTGAATGCACCTATTGCTCAACCAGATTCTGAAGAGTTTGCTGAATACAGCCGACTGCAGGCACAAATGGCAGGGATGAGACCTGAT
>CAZMDB010000062.1:0-8405 GCA_964565095.1 uncultured Methanosarcinales archaeon
CATCCACAGCCAGATGCACGGATGATATCACACGAGCGTCTGCAGGAATCTTCATGCCTTCATTGAGCACAAGGATATCCCCGGGAACGATCTGCTCCGCAGGAATCTGACGCTGCGCACCATCACGGATGACGACAGCCTCTGAAGAGACGAGCTTGCGCAGGGCCTGCAGAGATTTCTCCGTCTTGAATTCCTGGAAAAAACCTATGAGCACATTGAGCAGGACTATCACAAAAATCACCAGCGCATCACTGGTAGCACCTACCACGTAGGAAATCACTCCGGCAAGAAGCAATATGATAATGAGCAGGTTCTTGAATTGTCCGAAAAAAAGCTTGAGCAATCGGAACCGCTCCTCACGTGCAAACACATTGGGTCCATACTCCTTGAGACGACGCTTCGCTTCCTCTTGCGAGATACCTTTGCTCCCTGTACTAAAATCAGCCAACACAACATCAATCTCTTTCCTGTACCAGTCCATCTTTGCTCTGCTGCCAAGTCTGATATGGACTCTTTATAATGTTTATGCCAGTCACAGTATCTCCGAATACAGAAGAGAAAATAGTGCATATGAAAAATCCAGGATTTTCAATGTTTGAAAATGGAATCATTTTCATAACCACCTTGGAGCAAGATTAGAAAATCAGCCGATTTCTTGTTGAGCAAAACTCCACAAGATCCAGAAATTTACGAGTAATTTCTAAGGACATGCAGGCTGATTTTCGCAAAACCTGCACCAGGTATCAAAGAAATCGTAGATTTCTGGGAACTTGAAAATCTTCGATTGTTCAAGTGGATGCAGCAAGACTCCGTGACACTATTTTCTAAAAAAAGAAGAGAGCTTACGCTATGTTGTGATAGCTAAGTTGTTGAAATCCCTAAAAATGTGAAGAGCAATTCATGCTCAATAACATCAGGATTTTTTGATGGAGTGTCGGCTGCCATGCTCTCCATACCTAGCAACATTTAAAAGCAATCAATGTGAGGATTCTTTCTTATGGGCTTTTGGGATATATTTCGAAAAAAGAGGAGCTCTGCTACGGATGCACCCGCTCCGAAGGTCGCGCACCTTGAGAGACAGGAGTCTCTGCAAGAACTCACGACCGAAGAAGCTGGTCAGATCGATGAACTCCTCTCCAAATTGTATCTCCTCTCAAACCGCCTGATCCAGATGCAGGAACGCTATCTCAAACCTTCATTGCTCATCCATGGGATTGTGGATCATGAGGATTCACTTGAGCAGATCTTCAGTTTCTCCGAACAGATAGAGTCACTCTTCAAAGTGATTGAGCAAGACAGCTATCTTGTGATCAGCGTGGCACAGAAAGCAAAAGCGCTCCTCATGCGCTCGCATAATCTTCACAAGGAAGAAGAGCTGCTTCCACAGCAGCGCAGGACTTTCTCTGAGGTGCTTAAGATGGAAGATAAGCTCAAGCAGATCAATGACTCTCTCTCTTACTGCATCTTCACTGTCACTGAGATCCATGCGCGGATGAAGGAGAAAAGCAAAGTTGTCTACGAACAGACCATCCATGATGAGCTACAGTCAGTAGCTGATTCGATCGATAAGATCGTTCCGTTGGTGACCGATGCTATCACGCACCTATCTGACTTATCTCACATCCACCACAAAAGCTCTCAGATGGGGATGAAGCATACAGTTGCGGACCGTCTGCATCTGGAGAAAGAAGACGTAGAAAAGCTTGCTCAGATCTATTCTCAATCATACAGGCAGCTTGCGGTCGCTGCAAAGCATCTGTGGGAGAGTGAAGACGGCCCCTGGAAATTCAGGCTGACGCTGCAAGAACACATCCTCCCGAATCTCCAGCAAGCTTTACGCTATGAGGACGCTCTGGACAATACGGTCAAGACCATAAAGGAACAGCTGCTCGGCCTGGACATGAGCAGGAATGCCGATGTGGAGCAGCAGCAGATGAAGCTTCTGACCTTGTCGCAGTCGATCCGGGCGGCATTCGTGCAACTTAATAATAACACCGTTCCGGGACTGATAAAGATGATTGCCGCTTCCGAGTCCCGCGAAAAGATTGAAGCTGCCATCCGCCAGACACTGGCTGTACTCAAGGAAATCTATCAGAGCATACAGATGATGCAGAAAGTCCTGACTGCCAAAGAAGAGATCCGCACCCGCAACACGGAATTTGTCATGGGAATGAATGGCTAGCGTAGAATCAGGACTGTATCTCATACAATGCCTGGATCTCTCTTGATGAAAGTGGCCTGTACCAGATCATGAAATCATCAATCATACCGGAAAAACCCTCTCCAATCCGTCGCCAGCCTATCCATGGAGCTAATGAGTCCAGCGTGCAATCAACTGAAGAATTCTCTCCGATCCTTACTCCATCCAGATACAGATCTGTATGAGTTCTATTCATTCTGCGGGCCACACAGTGATGCCATTGCCCATCATCGTATCCTGCAACCCGTATCCGCAAATCACAATTTCCATCGTAATGATTGTATTCAATGACACCTGCATCCATCCGCACCCACACGTTGGGCTCAGGTGACATTTCTTCATACATGTCTCCATTTTGCCCTTCTGTTTTGAACCAGAGAGAGAGGGTATACGCGGTATCGAAAAGATCATGCTTGGAAGAGATATCCAGGTAGTCTCCACTCCCATCAAATACTGCCGCATCACCTACCTTCCCCGCAGAAAAACCTGCATTATCAATCTTCTCTGCTGCATTTCCATTGGTTCCCAAATCATAAGCATGAGTACTGTTGACCGAATCAAAGTTCCAGTATTCGAAAAGATCATCAAAGATATCATATTTAGGAACCTCGTAAGAAATGCCACTGCTAAAACTGTAGGAAGAAGAGGTTCTTTTGTCAGTGTAATTGATAGCGAAGGTGGACTCCCCTTCAGAGGCATCAGCAACCGCCTTGCATGTCTTGGCCCCCCATATTAAGTGCGAGCGGATAGGCACCGCAGGAAAGAGATGCCAGTTTATCATTTACCTCTATGGAACTGATTTCTATCAAACTCGGTTCATTATTGATCAACCGGAACGTCAGTCCTGCTCCGTTATTCTGCACATGAGAACCCCCCACTGATTTGGTTGCGGCCTCCCTATTCATCTTCTGACCCACAGAAGAGCCTATCCCGGGTATACCGCCGACCACACTCACTACAATAAGCCCCATGATGAGTACGACAGCTACAATGACCAGATACTCTGTAGCAGTCTGTGCTTTCATGAAATAATACGAAAACTACCCATATTTAAGACTAGGGGTTCAGGCATCGATATAGCGGACAATAGAACACTCACGCATATCACTGACAGTCGAGAACCGTGCAATCTTTGCTTTCATGGAATCCAGCCGTACATTCTTCCGGAGGTGCTCATCTGTGGGGATGGCCTTGAACTGGATCTTCTCGAAGCACTCGTATTTGGATAGATGGGATAGGATGATGCTGTCATTGATACCATAACTGCTGTCCGAGAACTTGACAAGATACTCTTTGCCCACCAGGAAATCAAGCACTTCCTTGGTATCTAAAGGCATCTTCGTTTTTGCGATGAACTGCTCAAAGCTGAATTTCTTGAGGAAGAACGCTTTCTCGAGTACCTTGATCTGATCAGGGTTCAGATCCTCCAGATTCGGCAGGCGCTTGACCTGCATGTCATCGATATTTGCCACAATCGTGCCATTGACAAGTTCTGCCAGAAGAGAGTACTTGCCCTGCTTGCCTTCACAGACAAATAACGCGGCGGGAATCAGGACGGTCTTCACGTTTCCGGAAGATGACATGATGGTCGCATCCTTCTTGCTCATCTTCGGGAAGATGAGGGGCATGATCCCTTGCTCATCAAAATCCTTGACTTCTTCCATGAAGTCTTTCTCTTCTGAGCCCGCAAGGATATCCACTGTATCACCACCGTGCATAGTCCGTCGCGGTCTGATATTGACAAACAGCGGCATATCGACCACCCCTGTGATCAGGCCGCTGCCGATAGGGAGATTCTGTATTTCCTGCACGCTTTCAGAAGTGATTCCTTCGATAGAGTTTGAGATGGTCTTCAGGTCATTCGGATTAGTTATCTTGAGGATGATCTGCGTAGTGATCTGTGACAGCACGGACTTCTCAACCCGCGCTGGCCTTTGGCTGATAACCGCAAGCCCCATCCCGAACTTTCTTCCCTCGCTTGCGATGGTACGGATCACCTCCCCGCTCTTCACCTGTGCAAAAGTGCGCTCTGGACAGAAATTATGCGCTTCTTCTATCACGCAGAAAAAGGGAGGAACGGTATTCTTTTTCCGTTGCTCAAAAAGGTCCTTGAGCAGCTTATACACAATGATACCCTGTACGTCAGGGGCAATACCCTTCAGATTGATGATCGAGCATTTCCCAGTCTGCACCAATTCATTGTAGGAAGTGGGAGACTTCGAAAAGATCTTCAGATTCTCCAGATAATCCACCATGGCGATGACTTGCCATTTGGCATTACTGTCCTGTTGTTCCAGGAGTGCACGCAGATTGGCAAAGGTGAAATAATCCACTTGCTTGAGCGCCGAGAACAGAAGAGCCTGTTGGCTGCTGGACAATTTTGAAGGAAGCAATTGCACCAGCTCATCCGCACGAAGTTCATCACTCAGAAGCAGCGGTTTGAGCTGGTTATTGAAATTATGATCGCCATACTTCTGCACCTTACGCAGATACCCTTTCGGCTTCACATCAAACTTTGCCATCCTCTCCTTATCATCCTCATTCTTATACTTGAGAGAATGATACTCACCATGCGGATCGATAATCAGGAGTGGTACATTACGCTCCATGATCTCCTCCAGGAGTACTCCTACACAGTATGATTTGCCAGCGCCGCTTTTGGCAAGGATAGCCAGGTGTTTGGTGAGTAGTTTCTGTAGGTCCAGATGGATAGGGATGTTACGCCCTTCCAGCTTACCGAGATATGCCCCCTTATCACTCTCCTCCAACTTGATAATCTCACGAATGAAATCATCCTGGGCGACCAACACTTCAGAATCCGGCTCGAATGGCTGCCGAAGATTACGTATGCGCCCATCCTCATCCTTGAACCCGAGGACATGGCATATTGCCGTGGTAATGCCATTTGCACGCTCTATCTCCACTATCTGGCACAGGACATATCCCACTTCCTTATGGTATACCTGCACATATTCAAACTTCTTCGCTTCCTTCTCTGCCTCGAATGTGAAGCGCGTAGTAGTGATCTTTCCGGTGATCCTGCCAAGGAGCATGATGTGGGATTATAACCATCTGTTTATTAATGTGATTGTGCTGCGGTTATACTCTAATCGGATCATCGCTGATACAATGACCCGGTCATCCGACGCTCCAGGAATTCGTCCCGACAGATATGATCCCGGATAGTCCCCATCAGACGTAACAGGACCACAAAACCTTTCAGAGTCATCTGCAAGGCCATCATACCGGGAGTGTTATCCTCGTGATCAAGCCCGGAACCCGTCTGCTGCCATCTGACGCGCGCATGATGGAAGATTGTGCTTGCCCGCTCGTAGCGACTATCAAATTTCTTGAAAGCCTTTTGCATCCGCGTATGCATCCGCTTCGGATTACGTCCACTGACAAGTTGCATCTCATCGTCTATGATGGTTGTGAGTGCCATGAGAAGGTCCACCAGGTGATTGAGCTCCACCCAGAAAGCTCTGGTATGCGGATCCTTTGAATCGATATTTTTCAGCATCGAGTTGTCACGCATCGCAACAAGTGCCTCGGCATCGCGCTCAAGAACATACTTCCACGAATGCAGCAGCCTGACCAGATCATCAGCAACATGTTCTCCAGTGTAGAACCTGCGCATTATCTGCAGATAGTCACCATAACAGCTTTTCAGCGTCATAATGACCTGGTTCACGCTATCTTCCACCTGCTCCATCCAATACTCTTTACCTTCGCAACACCTTATAAGACTTTGCTGATCGCACGCACCTCACCACAGGACACGCGCCTCCACTTCTTTTATAAAGAAAAAAGTATTCTTTCTGAAATCATGCCGACAACCCTCACCAATTTCACACCACGCCTCTATCAAGAGACTCTTGCAGCAGAGGCCGCAGGCCAGAATACGCTTGTGGTGTTACCTACAGGCCTCGGGAAGACAGCCATTGCATTGATGCTGGGAATCCAGCGCCTGAACAAGTACCCCAACAGCAGGATCATTATCTGTGCCCCTACGCGACCGCTCGTAGGACAACACAGGGAGACCTTTCTCAAACACTCAAGTCTCCAGGATGAAGAGATCGAAGTGCTCACTGGCCTTATCTCGCCGCAGAAACGCGCAGAAATATTTGGACGTTCCCGCGTCATCGTGACCACACCCCAGGGACTGGAAAACGATATCCTGGCCAATCGCATATCGCTTGCTGATGTGTCACTTCTCGTATTCGACGAGGCTCACCGTGCAGTCGGCGACTACAGCTACGTCTCTATCGCGCGTCGTTACATGCAGGACGCTGACCATGCACATGTGCTCGCGCTGACAGCATCACCCGGAGCGGATGCAGCCAAGATCACCGAAGTATGCAATAATCTGGGTATCGAGCATATCGAACGCAAGGATCGCCGCAGCCCCGATGTCCAACCCTACATACACAAGACAGATATCCGCTATATTGAAGTACGCTTATCCGCCCCCTACCTCAAACTGCAAAAGATCCTTAAGGAATGCTTCAGCAACAAGATCAAGGAGATGCAGGAATGCGGCTACCTCAAGACGCATTCGTCAAAAGACCCGCGGATATCCAAGCGTGAGGTCTTGCAGATCCAATCGATGCTCCAGGGAGAGCTTGTCAACAAGAACTTCTCGCCTGAGGTGCTCAAAGGGATTTCTCTTGCGGCGCAGATGATGAAACTCATGCATGCTATCGAGCTGCTTGAATCGCAAGGCATCCCGCCGCTGCAGCGCTACCTCCAGGACCTATTCAACAAAGCACAGACCACCAAGACAAAAGCCACAAAGATACTTGCCTCGGATCAGCACATCCGCCTTGCCTGGCACACCATCGAACAGACCGACAACAAACTGCATCCGAAGATGCAGAAGCTTTCCCAGATCGTCCAGACCAAGATAGACAGTGTTCCGCAAGCAAAGATAATCGTGTTCAATCAATACCGTGACAGCATCGCATCCATCGTGGAGCATCTCAATACTCTGGAAGGAGTGCGCGCCAAGCCATTTGTGGGACAGGCCAAAAAGCGCGGCATGGGTCTTACACAGAAAGAACAGATCGAACGGATACGAGAGTTCTCAGAAGGAGGATTCAATGTTGCTGTCATGTCTTCTGTCGGCGAAGAGGGCCTTGATATTCCTGAGGTTGACAGCGTGATATTCTATGAACCAATCCCCTCTGCGATCCGATCCATCCAACGCAGAGGACGCACAGGTCGTCACACGGCAGGACAAGTGATCATGTTAGTCGCAAAAGGGACAAGGGATGAAGCATACCGCTGGAGCGCATTCCACAAAGAGAAAAGAATCACCGGAGCAATCTCCAAAGCACAAGACACCATCACGAAGTCTGCGCGGGATGTCTCCTCCAACCAATCCTCTCTCCAGCAGTTCGAAAAGAAAGATTATTCGATCATCGTGGATTCGCGCGAGCATTCCAAAGACATCATACACGCACTGCACGATATGGGAGTGGCTGTGACGATGCAACGTCTGGAGGTGGCTGATTATCTGCTGTCAGGATCAATCGGCGTGGAGTTCAAGACACCAAAAGATTTTGTCGACAGCATCATCGATGGAAGAATACTCGAACAGGCAAAAAAAATGGTGGACGCCTTCCCGACCCCCCTCATCGTCATCCAGGGTGATCAGGACCTGTATGCGCAGCGCAACATCCATCCGCACGCTGTACAGGGGATGCTCTCCACACTTGCCCTGTCGTTCCGGATACCCGTGCTTTTCACGCGTACTCCCGAAGAGACTGCGCACATTTTCTATACGATCATCAAAAGAGAACAGAAAGGCAGCCTCAATGACTACCTCCCAAAATCAGCAGACCCGACTTCTGCAAAGGAACGGCAGGAACGCATCATAGCAATGCTGCCTGGGATCGGACCGGTCCTTGCGCGCCGCATACTCCGACATTTCGGCACCGTGCAGAAAGTGCTGGAGGCATCGGAAGAAGAACTGACTAAAATCGAGAATGTCGGGGCTGCCAAGGCCAGCATGATCAGAGAATTCCTCTCCAGCCAATACGAAAACTCGTAAGCATTATATACTATGCTGGTGTTCCTATCATTGAGGTTTTCATTATGCAATGTGAGATGTGCGGAGCCAGCATTGAGCAGCCAGTTACAGCAAATATCGAAGGGGTGGTCATGAATGTCTGCTCCTCCTGCGCCAGCTATGGGAAACGGGTTC
>CAZMDB010000063.1:0-8192 GCA_964565095.1 uncultured Methanosarcinales archaeon
GGCAATGACGCCCAGATAGTCGACCAATGGAATCGTGCGCTGGGACCCGAAAAGGTAGTGCCGCTCTATGAGGCAGAGCGGGCTGTTGATGTCGCTATGGGAATCATGGCAAAGCACTGGGGGCAATACGGTGACTTCCAGCAGAATCTTTCTGCGCGCCAGGGCACCCAGGATCAGCAGAGCGTCTATCACTCGCTGCGTCATGTGGATATTGCAAGCGGGGCAAGCGCAAAATCCATGCTGCCAGGAAAACGCATCACGCGCCAGAGCAGGTTGCTCACTGACGGCAAGGATGACCTGCAGGTCTGAGTCAGTTTTTGTTTTTTTGCTTTTTGTTCCAAGAAGGTGATACCATGACAATAGATGCGATCGTAACGATGCCACCCTTTGCGAGCTATGCAGAACAGGTCGCGCGCCATCCGTTGGTCTCAGGCGTACGCCTCAACACTGTGATGCCGACAAAAGGGAAGCTGGAGGATGTACTCAAGAGGATGCAGGATCAGGCGCAGGGAAAGGACATATGGATCGATCTGAAGGGCCGCCAGTTACGGGTAGAAGGCTATTGGGTCCCTCCATTCACAGAGATACAGGTTTCGCATGAAGTGGAACTTGATGCACCTGCAACAGCGTATTTTCGTGATGGAAAGGAGCATGCAACCGTGGTTGCCGTCAAGAAGGATCGTCTGATACTTGATGGTGGCATCAGACGCATCATCGGACCAGGAGAATCAGTGAACATCCCGGACGCTAGTCTCAGGATACATGGGTATCTGACAGACCTTGACAAGCGCTATATTGAAGCTGCCGAAAACACAGGTATCAAGACCTACATGCTCTCCTTTGTAGAGCAGGGCGCCGATCTTGCATCGCTCGGAATTGATGACCTGGATGTGATAGCAAAAATAGAATCCAAAGCAGGATTGGGGTTTGCCCGATCATCTGCATATAGAGCCGAGCCAGTGCGCCTGATGGCAGCTCGTGGTGATCTCTATGTGGAGGTGGAGCGTCCGCATCAGATTGCCGGGGCAGTCAGAAGCATCATTGATGCTGATCCGGCAGCCATAGTCGGTTCAAGAATACTGGAGTCGATGGCGCAAGGACCCGAGCCCAGTTGCCAGGATATCAGTGACATCGCGTATCTGATGAGTATAGGTTACAAAACCTACATGCTGGGTGATCATGTATGCCTGCAGGAAGAGTCAGTTATGGGCGCGCTCAATGTGCTCTACGCGATGGGAAACGACTATGGAGAGTGATGAAGTTGCCTATACTACTTGATACAGATATCGGCAGTGATGTGGATGACGCCTTGGCACTCCTGTACGCTGCGCAGAAGAGGCTTGATGTCAAACTGATAACCACTGTGCATGGGGACACGCAGCTGCGTGCAAAGATTGCGGCAAAAATATGCAGGTCGTTAGGCTATGATGTCCCTGTCGCAGCAGGAGAACAGATGCCGATCAAACAGAGGCACATATATACCACAGGGCTTGAAGACGACGGATTCACCCGGAATGAGCCCTCTTGTCCTGATGATGCAGTCGATCGTATCATTGCGACATCCCATAAGTATGCAACACAGGTTGATGTGGTAGCAATCGGGCCACTCACCAACATCGCTCGTGCCATAGACAAGGATGCAGATCTGACTTCATGCATACGCCATCTGTATTGCATGGGAAACGCAGTAGTCGCCGACCATCCGTTTACAGTGCATAATCACCAGATGCGCTCACTGCTTAACTATCGCTGCCATAATTTCAAGGCGGATCCGGAGGCAGTCGACATAGTCATGGAAGCATCCATACCTACGACAATAGTGACCACTGCAGTCTGTAAGGAAAACCACATAACTCTGGAGGAGATTGCGCGCATCGATGCACATCTCCAGAATCCTGCCACAGCCTACATCCGATCAGCAGCACAACGATGGTTGCCATTCATCGGATACGAGAAAGCCTTTTTGTATGATCCGCTTGTGCTGCATCACGCAATTGATCTTCAGGTCACAGAGGCAGTGCAGGATCGTCATCTGAGAGTCACCACCCGATGCCACTATGATTATGCTGCAACGTTTCTTGATTCACTTATGCCTTCTCCCCGATAAGTACCATGTTGGTTGCCGGAAAGCCACGGCCTGCCAGGTGCCCCTCTGGACGCAGTGTATAGAGCCGTACACGTCCTTCAAGCCGTTCCCGCACAGTCCATGCATTGGTATAGGCATGGGATGCGGGATGGACTTTGAATCCGGCATCTCTGAGGGCAGACGTCCATTGATGGATGTCCCAGAAGGCGAACTCCTCATGAAGTTCACTCTGCCAATTATCCGTATAATCCTTCTTGGTATAGAATTCGGCGGCATCCTTGAGCCGGACTCGGATCAGATCCTTTCCACGGATATGCCTCTCCTCAAAATCGATCGGGAGGTGATAATCGGCTGCAAAACGCTGGAAGCGTGCCGCAGTGGATAATTGTGCGAGATGGTTACTGAGTTCATCCCTTGATTCGAACTGTGCGCATACGGCCTCATTTGTTCCATCCGTACTCTCCAGTTCCATATAGACCATATCATCCTTATTCTCAGGCCCCACCACATCCCTGATGATGATCCGGCCGCCCTTTGCCGTCTGCTGGTATTTTCTGACAAGATATTCTCGTACCGCAGCTTCTCCTCCGGCATAGGACCACAGTTCATGCGTGGTCGAGTTGCATATCGTGGTGTCGATACTTCCTTTCTCAAACACAGGCTGCATGATGTTGCGCTGATGAAAATGAGTGAATGTCCCCCCAAACGCACCCGACTGTTGCCGGGCTTCTGCCCTCTCCATGAAGTCGCCGGTAATCTCAATCCCCAGAAGATCAGAGTCCGGGAAATCCCGCGCCACCAGTTCTAGGAGCGCTCCGTCTGCACACCCTTCATCCACGATACGTCCATCTTTTATGTGTTCCTTGATCTCATCGTACTTGAACCGGATGGCAACAGGGTTGCTCATTCCCATTGCATACGTATTAAAGTCGCGGGTATCAGTAAGAGAACCTTCGTCATTGCACAGAGGGTCCCGGTAGATGTTCTGCAATTGCGCTATCACATGAGGAGACTGCAGGAACACTTTCTTTGATGAAGGAGCGATCAATCGGGTCAGGTCCGCATCCGCTTGCCAGACCGGATTGTCTGCCAGCTGCTGGACCACCTGAATAGGTGTCTGAGCAGTGGTCCCATGTTCAGCAGGAAGAATAGCATAACCCAGTTGTCTGTAGAGTTCCATCACTGCGGGGGTCGAGCAGATTACCACAGTGTTCTCAGGATCCAGTTGATACGTCCCATTACTTTGCTCCTCGATCTCCTGGAGAGTGTGTCGTGCAAAGTTCGGTGTCGGAGCGTAGTGCGGAATCCCAAAAAGATGATGTGTTGTTCCATGGTTCTGATCCAGTGCGCTTCCCAACCGATCCACATGCTGCACACGGGTGGTGAGAGGAAGTGGATTGTAGCGGGAGTGCCATTTGTTTGCGGATGTGATGCAAAAAAGGATGGAGTCTACCTTGCCGGTGGGCGTGTCAGGAGGGCGATGCCAGAACCGGGCATCAGCCAGCGGACGGCTCAGGATATCTTCTAGATATGTCTCTTGGAAACGCGTGATGACCAGGTGTCGTCCCGGAAACAACAGGTGTACCATGGAGGGGGGAGAAGAAAACGATGTTATAAATGTTGCTACTACAAAGTTAATTAATGTCGCTTGCCGCTTTGCGCACTCGGTTCAGGATGCTCAGGCCCAAGCCCTCTTCAGGGATCCTGTTGACGATGATAGTATCGATACCGATAGCATCCATGTGGCGGAAGAGCCGGAAGATATCTTGGGCCAACGTAGTGACATCAGGGACCACAATGGTCTCTTTGCACGCTACATCAATCTCACTCAGACTGATAATTCCGACGCTACCAGTACAGGATCCGGTAATTTCAGCCAAATCACCTTCATGGACAAGAATCACCTTGGCCTTGGGAGAATAGTGCCGATATTTCATGCCGGGAGCCTGTGCAATATCGGTCTTCTGTTCTGGATCAGTCACAGTCGGATGCAGATCGACGGTACCGATCACATCCTCGATCTCTTCGACCGTGATTCCTCCTGGTCGCAATATCATCGGCGTTTCACTTGTCATATCGATGATAGTGGATTCAAGACCGACCTGACAGGCGCCACCGTCGATAATGAGCGGGATCTTGCCATCCAGATCTTCAAAGACATGCTTGGCAAGCGTGGGGGAAGGCCGGCCGAAGGAATTGGCTGATGGAGCAGCGATAGGATATCCAGCTTCTGCAATCAGTGATAGCGCCACGGCATGGTTGGGCATACGTACACCTACATTGTTGCGTCCTCCTGTTGTCATCATCGGCACACGATCGCCTTTTCTCAGGATAAGGGTCAAGGGTCCGGGCCAGAAACGTTCTATCAGCAGCTCGGCCTTGTGTGGTACCGTCTCCACGATGCGTGCCAGATGTTTTTTGTCACTGACATGTACAATCAGGGGGTTATCCGACGGACGCCCCTTAGCTTCAAAGATCTTTTTTACTGCATCCTCATCCAGCGCGTTTGCCCCCAGGCCATATACGGTCTCTGTCGGAAAAGCCACCACTTCGCCCTTACGGATCAATTCGCCAGCTTGCCGGATGACCTCAGCACTGGATTTCTTCAGTTCAGTACGCATAAGAAGAGATGCAGACGGTAGAGATATATAAATCTATACAGTTTTATCGACTGCCGATACCCATAGTGACATCCAGATAGTGTTTATTCTCATAGGGATTAAAGAATGTACGCAGATTTCGCAGATCCAGATCACGGGGAAAATGCCCTTGTGAAATGATCAAGGAGGGAATTTGTCCATTGAATCGTCCGGATTCTTCAATATAGGGCTCATTTTGTCCTGCAATAGGGTAAGCACGCACAAAATACCACCCATGTGGTTGCACAGAGTATTCTTTGATCCAGTCTTGGAGTTGTATTCCTAACTCAATATTATTACCTCCAGGAATGACAAGGCGTTCAAGTGCTCCTGCCGTAAGATCAAGAAGAGAGTGTGAAGCCGCAACCACGTCAGTAACATCAAGTAATCGGATTCTATTATCTCTCGTGCCGCTCTCAAAGACATTGATATTAAGATAGTGTGGTTCCATAGGTCTATGAGAATATCAAAATTGTTAAATCTTCCGGAAATTCTGAAGGATGTACGGAAAACTCCGAGATATATTCAAAAACATTCTTTTCCGTATCTCACTCCATGAATATACAAGAGAATCTCTCAAGATTGTTTCAGGACAGGTCCATTCGAGGATATGCGATAGGGTCGATCACATCTTTAGATGATGTGGCATTCCCTAGAAAAATACCTTCCGAGGCAGAGACGCTTATCTGTTATCACGGCGATATGCCGGTGTTTTTCTCTCCGATGACACAACACTACAAAAATGTGTTAGTGTGTAATCAACGCGGTGAGATGCGTATCAAGGGATGTGGATATAAAACAGATCCACACAAACATTTATAAGATATCTACGATGACACTTTTCTATGGATATGCATCAACGTCTGGACCTTATCAAGCAAGTAGGAGAAGAGATCATTTCTGAGGATGAATTGGTTGAGTTGCTTAAGGAAAAAGAGCATCCGATCGCCTATGACGGGTTCGAGCCATCCGGGCGCATCCATATCGCACAAGGTATCTTACGCGCAATCAATGTCAATAAACTGACAAAAGCAGGTATCAAGTTCAAGTTCTGGGTTGCTGATTGGTTTGCTCTTATGAACAACAAGATGGACGGCGACCTTGAAAAGATCCGTACGGTCGGAAAATATTTTATCGAGGTCTGGAAGGCATGTGGCATGGATTTGGAGAATGTCGAGTTTTTATGGGCTTCAGAGAATATGGGGCAGGAGTATTGGCTCAATGTGATCCGTATAGGGACCATGAATACGGTCACGCGTATTACCAGATGCGCCCAGATCATGGGACGGACGGGAGATTCTAAGTTGAGTGCTGCTCAGATATTTTATCCATGCATGCAGGCAAACGATATTTTCCATCTTGATGTGGATATCGCGCAACTCGGCATGGACCAGCGCAAAGTCAACGTGCTTGCCCGCGAAGTGGCAAAGAAGATGGGCAAGAAAAAGCCGATTGCTGTCCATCATCACATGCTTATGGGACTCGGGCAATCCAAACCGGCACTAGAGTTTCTTCCGGTCATCAAGGAAGAATTCCTGGCACAGTATCCCGACCAGATGAAGACGCTCGAAGAGGTATATCCTGAACAATTGGCAGAGTTCAAAGAGCAGGTACAAAAACATTATCAGTCGCTTGCAAAGCGTGTCGACGCGTTTGTGGACAAACAGGCGCGCCTTATCGAATCAGGCAGGAAGTCGTCAGATCCCTCAGACAAGACCCGTCAGATGCTCAAAGAGCTCAAGCAGGAATGGCGGGACATCTATGGGGATTATTTCAACATGCTCCAGACAAGCAAGAAAATGTCAAAGTCCAATCCGGATACCGCGATCTTCATGACGGACACGACCAAGCAGATCCAGAAGAAATTCAGTAAGGCGTTCTGTCCTGAAGGTGAGGCGGAGGACAATCCTGTGCTGGAATACTGCAAGTATATCGTGTTTGAAAAGGTGGATGAGTTTGTGATTGAACGTCCTGAAAAATGGGGCGGCAATCTGACCTATTCTTCGTACAGCGAGTTAGAAAAGGATTTTGTCGAGAAGAAACTGCATCCGATGGACCTAAAGAGTGCCACTGCCAAATATATCGATCAGTTATTGGAGCCGGTCCGCGCGCATTTTAAGGAGAATGCGGAAGCAAAGGCGCTGCTTGAAAAGGTAGAGTCGTTCTAAGAAAAAAATTACCGGACGTCAAGACGACGTCCCTTTTTTTTGCTTTTCTCTGTTTTGGGCACCTTGACTGTCAGCATGCCGTTCTTGTATTCGGCATCTGCGCTGTCCGGATCAGTCCCGGATGGCAACGGGAAGCGTCGGTAAAACCCCGAATAGCTTCGCTGATAGGTGTCGTCCGATTCAGTCTCGGTAGACATCTCCGCCTTGACCTCGATGCCATCCTCGTCGACATCAACGTCAATATTGTCTTTGTCGATCCCCGGCAGCTCGACTTCTGCTACGACATTATCTTCTGTCTCATATACGTCGCAGATAGCGCGCCGGTAATTTTCAGGTCCGCTGAGCAGACGATTCTCAGAGAACATCGATTCCATCTGCTCCTGCAATTGTCGCATCTGATCCCATAGTCCTCGTCTCATACGGTTCACCTCAGTGTGAGGTGATGTTTTTTTGATTCTTATTTTTTTTGGGAATAAAGTAAAAAAGGTCGAAAAATGAAGTGATCAGCAGCAACCTTAGCTACGCGTAACTATCTAATCCATGATCGCACCATACATGAGATCATAACCGAGAGAATTAGGATGGAGGCCGTCTGCAGTAACTTTAGTGGGATCTTCTAGAAGCATCATCAACAGGAGTAAGTCCAATAAATACCGTCTTGACATTGAAACTCTTGACTTTCTCTGCCAGAATGTTCATCTCTGAAGAAAAGGTGTCTAAAGATGTCTCAGGTTTCTTCTCTTCAGGCATCCCTTTCCACCTACTGTCGTTATTTCCAAACCAAAGCTAAGTCAGAGTCCTTTCCAGCCTCTACTGCAATGCGGATATTCAAATCAGCTAAATACCTAAGTTATATACGTAAGATCCAGGATCGTTGGCTTCTACATATCCAAATGCGGGAGTCTCTCCCAAGCCATACGTTCACCAAAACAAAGTATTTTTGTCATGATAAGGAAACAGCGACAATACCTTATAAGCATTTCCATGCGATTCAGAAGAGATATTTTCTATATAGAAAGGAATTGTATTCACCACTATATCGTTACAAATTCGAAGGTTTTATAAATATGTAGGTCTTACCGGCAGGTAATCACAGTTAAAGTTTCAAAAAAACGCGAGGGAAAAAAATGGCAATGATCACGCAAAGCGAACCCGCTGGAGAAGCCGGTCAGGTTATGACCGCATATTTCACCAACAACGATAACGGTGCAGTCTATGACTCGGCAGATGTGAATCTGTTCTCTGGCCTGGCACAGGAGATCCAGGCGTTACCTGTCAATGCAGGTCAGTCCATCGGTG
>CAZMDB010000064.1:0-8159 GCA_964565095.1 uncultured Methanosarcinales archaeon
ACGTGAAAATCCTTCGTTGATCATGCGCTCGAGCGCATCCTTGAAACTCGTATGGATATCGAAAGAGACAACCTGTTCGCGCGGAGTCATGATATCCTCCACCGTAGTATCATCAAACTCGAAAACATTATGGAGCAGTTCCCGTTCCTGCGCCTTTATCCCTCCTTCCTGTTCGCTTAATGCGATGGCGCTACGAATATCCTCTTCAGTCACTTTTCGCAGCTCGCTTGAACTCCCGACCAATCTAAACAGCAGCTTATTGATCATATCGAAGAACCAGACCAGAGGGCGCAATGCCCACATGAGCACATAGAGTGTCCCAGCCGCCCTCAAGCTCAGTTTCTCAGCGTTGCTTGCAGCATATGACTTCGGGACTATCTCTCCGAAGACCAGGATGAGGAATGTCATGATTCCGACAGCAATACTTACGCCCTCACTGCCGAAAAGCTCTAGAGCAATGCTTGTGGCCAGTGCGGATGCCAGGATATTCACCAGATTATTGCCGATAAGGATAGTGATGATTACCTGATGGGTGTGCTTCTTCAGATACAGAAGCGTCTCAGCACGTTTGACTTTGCGGTTTGCCAGATCATGCACCCGCACGCGGGTCAACCCGACAAAAGCAGTTTCTACGCTGGAGAAAAATCCAGAAAGGACAAGACAGATGAGCAGGACGATGTAATGTGTAAATGGTACCATCTGGTTTCGATCACGGATTCCTACTATGTGCAGGAATAGTACTGACGTCTTATTTTTAAATCTTGTGTACGTGATGTATTTGCCGGCAGCACGAGCAAGGTCTTTTTTGTAATCTTATGGCATATTTACTCCCTTTGTTTTCCCTTTTATTCATAGTGACGTGGATTATCCTACACAAAAGTTTTTAAGAGCGCAGGCAAATCTTCTGCAGATGACCAACCCTGAAACCGTGCTTATCCTCTGCGCTCATCCGGATGATGAGATCCTGGGAGTGGGCGGGACGATCGCTCAGTACACAGCAGAGGGCAAAATGGTAAGAACCGTCATATTTTCGAAAGGTGAAGGGAGCCACCCGTGGATGAGGGAAAAGGTCGTCCACACGATACGGATGCAGGAATCGATGGTTGCCGGGCATCTCGTGGGCACGGATGAGACAATTTTCCTTGGTCTGCGGGACGGACAACTGACAAAGGACTGCAAGGATCCCTCTGTCGCGGAGCGGATCAAGGCGATCATCCTGCGGTACAAGCCTGATAAGATCTTTACCCACGACATGGATGACCTTGTCTATCCCGATCACAAGGCTGTCAACAAAGTGGTACTTACAGTTGTTGATGAGCTGATGGCCAAGAACAGGTGGCGCGGCGACGTCTATACTTTCAATATCTGGTTCATGAACTTCCGCAAGACCCTCAAACCCAAGCTTGTAGTAGATATCTCCTCCACATTCAGACAGAAGCGTAAAGCGCTCCGCGCCTTCAAAAGCCAGAAAATTGCCTTGCTCCAACTGATCCCATTCGTCTACGCAAAGGCTTTTTTCGACGGCCTGCATAGCGATGTACGTTTTGCTGAGACGTTCTACAAGGTAAGATAAACATCTTCTGCATTGCAGACTTCTTTTGGGCATCCGGCCCACCACTTCCTCTTTCATCCGGCTTTGTGTGAAAACCGATTGACCAAATCGAAGTTACTTGCTTGGGCGTATCGCATTTTGCTCGAACGGGGCGCACGCCGTTAGAAATCACTACATGATGGATCTTGTAAAACTTTGCTCAACACGGAATGCTCACTCTCCTAGTTTTGCTTCATTTGGTTTCAATGCGTTGATGTCCTTCTGCTCAAAGCCCTACCATCCATTAATTTTATAAAGGCATGAGGAAT
Organism: uncultured Methanosarcinales archaeon; assembly: GCA_964565095.1. Lineage (GTDB taxonomy): Archaea > Nanobdellota > Nanobdellia > Woesearchaeales > DATGWN01 > CAZMDB01. The sequence continues at coordinate 1,861 of CAZMDB010000064.1, forward strand.
GCTAGTGACCATGGCACAGTACAAGGGAAAAGGAGCTGTCGTTGGGCGGATGCCGCGAGTCAACAACAATGAGTATAAGACTCTGTTCATCAAGATTTTCCAAGAGAGCGAACCTCTGACCACTGACGGATTTCCCAAAGAAGAGCTGGTATTCGAAAACATCGAGAAGGCTGTGTTCAAGAACTGTACGCCACAGTATTATCTTGAGGGCAATGACCTGGTATTCGACGATATCTCGCAGATCGATGTGGAGATAGAAGGCCATGTGGCCATCATCACCTGCAAATGACTCATCAACGATTGTCCGGTAAAACAGGAAGAATTCCTATCTTCTGGACACACATTTTCTAAACATCTGACAATAGCATCATCTGTATGAAGGAATCCTACCTATCGTGGTTGACTAAGATGGCAGCTTTCGGCGCGGGTGTATGGTTCGGATACTCTCATGTGGGAGTGACCAATCCCATCATCCACTCACTAAATCCTCCGCAGGTCCGCACAGAACGGGCCTATCGTGAGATCCCGGTCAGCAAAGAATACTACAACATCAAGCTTCTCCAAAAATATCTTGGGAGGGAACAGCAGTGAGATGGAAAAACATAGCAGCATACGCCGTGACTAGCATTGCGGCTTTCGTCATAGGGCGGATGAGCCTTCCGGAAGCAGATAGGAAACCCTTCGACACATTCCGGCACGAGCAGTCCTGGTATCTGCGCACCCCTCAGGGCAACCATCCTATTCATGTGCGAACGGGACAGGTAGGCTCGCTGGAATATCGCCTTGAGGGCATTATCCAGGAACATCCTACGGATGTCTACCGCACTCTGGAGCATATGGAAGAAAAGTATAAAAGATTGGATGCACAGTGATCACCAGATGCCTCCTGAAGCCCCCACCCTTCCTGAACATGGATCCTTTATGGTAATTCTTAAGCCGAACGCTTCCAAGGATGAAGTGCTGTCCTATGACATGAGCCATAAGGCTTTCCGTATCGCAGTTGCAGCGCCCCCGGTCCAAGGGAAAGCGAACGCACGCCTGCTTAGGTTCATCCAGAAGCAGACGGGGAAGAAGGCCTCCCTCAGGTCCGGACAGACATCGAAGAAAAAGCTTATCCGCCTCTCATGATCATTGATGATCGTACGCCTGCAATTCGTCGACCAGCACATCCATACGGACATCCGCCTGATCGAACATATCTCTGGTCTCTTGTGCAGCATGATAGCGCCGCTGACAGACGACACGCTTGATTCCGACAGCGATGATAAGCATTGCGCAGACACGGCACGGTTCCATGCGGCAATAAAGGGTGGCACCATCCAGAGGGATCCCATGCTTGGCTGCCTGACATATGGCATTCTGCTCCGCATGGATAGTGCGGACACAATGCTCGCGGATAGTACCATCATCATCAACCATCTTTTTCATCAGATGGCCCACATCATCACAGTGTGACAGATGAGGGGGAGATCCCACATATCCTGTACAGAGGATCTGCTTATCCTTGACCACCACACATCCGCTTCGTCCGCGCTCACATGTGGCCCGCTTGGCGACGGTCTCCATTATCTCCATGAAATATGCATCCCAATCCGGCCTGTCGTAATCCGTGACACCGTAAGGTCGCCCCTGCTCATCCCTCTTCACTTGTGGCGCATTCTTCTCAGTATTCTCCGTCATGCTTTTTCACCTTTGTCAATACATCCTCTATCCGCGCATACAGCTGCTCTTTGGTATCATCATTGCTCAACCGGATATCAGCCATCTCCATGCATGCTGCGATGTTCTGCTTAGCGGGATCCTCGTTGTGCATCTCACGCTGCTCATTGGCCACGAACGTCTCGAAATCGATATTATCAGTCTCAGATGCGCGTTGGCAGACCCGTTCATATCGCGTGTGGACTTCTGCGTCCACGGCCAGCAACAAGAACTCCTTTTTCATCTTCAGAGCATCAACTTCTCCGGGGGTACGTATGCTTTCTATGATAACATTGCCACCACGACGGGCAGCTTGCTCATACAACTGCTGGACAATATGACTCGGAGAATGCGCAGCACGCAATTCATTGGCCACTGCGACCATGCTATCCCTGTTCAATGGCAGGTCCCGCCGCTTAATTATGCCCGTCAGATACTGACGTACAGAAAAATGCGCAAATCCCTTCTTTTCGACAAGATACTCCACTACTGTTCCCTTGCCAGCGCCGAGCGTACCGGTTATTCCAATTATCATGTGTCCCTGCATACTCTGGCAAAAAGAAATTTATAAACTTATATGTAGGGAATCCGCACGTTTTGCAAAGATGCATTCAGTCTGTCTACTGCAGAAAAAACACCTTGGGAAAATCCCCAAGGTTGATGCGGTAGGGCTGAATTTGGGTGTATCGATCTGACTCCCGTAGAAAACCCACTCGGGCCCCTTCGGCGAACCGTCGGGGCCTGAGCAGGAAAAAGAGGTGAATGTCAAACCGATAACTACTGAGTAGTTACACTCATATTTAAATATTTCGTTTTTGTGTTCATTGTGAAGTGGTGTCACTGTGCTTCGCGTGCGACTTTCTCGCATCTCCGACAGTGCATTTATAAATACTGGACTCCTTTTTCTTCCCATGCGCACCTATAGACAGCTTCTGCGGAAAATCCGGCAGGAAATCCGGTCAAGCGGGCTTCTTCCACAAGAAGGCATCATTGCCATACAGGATGATGGCAGCTCTCTTGCGCAGATACTCGAGGCGACAGCGCGCGATGCAGTTACCAATCCACATGTGGAAGTGATTCGTGCTCCGGAAAACAAAAGCAGATTTGCGCTATTCATGGTTCCTGCCTCAGCAGAAGATTTTGCCAACAGCTTCCTCAACGGTATTCTCAGGGCAGAGCAGGCGCAGCAGAATCAGGAGAATCTTATCTACCCTCTAGCAAACCTGCGCAACGAAGAGATTGCCGTGCTTGCACAACATCATGGGATCGAGTTCGACTTCTGCGACCCTCTGGGACTTCTTGAAGAGATGGAAGAATTTGCTCCTGGCACCACCCATGCTGCTGCCAAAAGTGCACGCACATTGCGCAATATGAAGAAAGGGAACTGAAGTCTCATCTCCAGGTGACGTCCACCTGATCTGTGCGCAGATAAGGCTGGATGCTCGCAGACGGGATATCCACAGTCTCGCCAGCGACGTACATCTGGATACCTGTCCAAGCGATCATGGCGGCGTTGTCCACATTGAACTGGTTCTCAAGAATATGCGCTGATGCACCGCGCTCATCGCACATGATACGCATCATCTCCTGCAGACGTCTGTTGCATGCCACTCCACCTCCCAGCAACACCTCTGATTTCCCGCAGTGTGATAGCGCACGCTCGGTTACCTCGGTGAGCATAGCAAAGATCGTCTCCTGAAAAGAATAGCATAGATCCTCAATCGTATATTTTCCACTCTCGTATTTTTGCAGTACGTGAGTGAGCAGACCACTGAAGGAAACATCCATGCCCTTGACGGTATAGGGAAGCTCGATATATTCCTCTCCCTTTTCTGCAAGATGCGCAATTTTCGGTCCTCCGGGAAATCCCAGTCCGATCTGGCGGGCAAATGCATCCAGGACATTTCCTACTCCATTATCCAGTGTCTCTCCGAAGATACGGTACTTTCCTGCTTCGTACGCGATGATCTGAGTATTGGCGCCAGACGCATAGAGCAACACAGGATCCTTAGCGTCTGTCAGCAACCTCCCTATCTCCAGATGCGCGATACAATGATTCACTCCGACCAGAGGCAGGTGGTGCAGCGCCGCAAGAGATCTTGCTGCCACCGCTCCAATACGCAGTGCATGCCCAATCCCCGGAGAACGGGAAAAGGCGATGATGTCGATGTCGCTCATAGACACTCCTGCCTTGCTGAGCGCATTTTCAATGACCTGATATGCCACAGAAACATGATGCTCAGATAGCTTTGCGGGGATCATCCCTCCAGTCTCGGTGGTGTAGCTGTCTTTCTCATTGGACAGCACCTTCCTGTCGCGCACCACAGAGGCCCCGAAAGTATGCGCTGTACTCTCTATCCCTAGACAGCATATAGCCAGCTTGTCGGCATCCATACCTCACCAGTATCCTCTTCTCCATTTTAAATATGATGGTAGAACCGCACCGCATATCGCTTCCCATCTGGTGCCAGTTGGCCACCCCCATATCTCCAAAGACAGATAACTCTTGCTTGAGAAAGAAGAAAGCTATGTTGCAATTATGTCCATAACTCGATGTGGTAAGAATTGTGATCTTTGGCTTGCATGTCGTTAGAAATTACTCGTAATTTCTGGATCTTGTGGAGTCTCACTCAACAAAAAATCACAAAAATCTCGGATCTTACTTCTAGGCAGCTATGAAAATGATTCCAATTTCAAACATTGAAAATCCTGGACTTTCATTTGCACTATTTTTTATCCTCGGTATCGGAGAGACTGCAGACACCGATACACAGACACCGATACATTTAAATAGCCACAATCGGAAATTTCTGCACAGGTAAGGGTTGTATACACTGTGACACGCGTCTTAAAACTCGAGATGAAAGGCTTCAAGTCTTTCGGCAAGAAAAGCGAGATCGTCTTCGGGAACGACTTCAATGTGATTCTCGGTCCTAACGGTTCCGGAAAGTCCAATGTCCTGGACGCGCTCTGCTTCGTTCTGGGTAAAGCCAGTGCAAAGGGCCTACGCGCGGAAAAGTCAGCCAACCTCATCTATAACGGCGGAAAAACCAAGAAATCCGCCAAGGAGGGTGAAGTCTCACTCTATTTTGACAATTCTGATCAGACATTCCCTGTCGATGCGGATGTGGTCAAGGTCACGCGTATCATCAGGAACACAGGACAGTCTATCTACAAGATCAATGATAAGAAGCATACGCGCAACGAGATGGTGGAGCTTCTTGCCGCCGCCAAGATCACTGCAGATGGCTACAACATCATCCTTCAGGGCGATATCGTCCGTTTTGTAGAGATGTCTTCTACGGAAAGACGCTCTATTCTTGAAGAAATCTCTGGTATCTCCATCTATGAGGAAAAGAAGCAGAAGGCCGGAAGAGAACTGGAAAAAGTGGAGAAAGGCCTCAACGATGCGCATATCATCCTTACCGAGCGGCAGAACTACCTCAAAGAGCTCAAGACTGAACGCGACCAGGCAATCAAGTACAAGGAACTCGAGATAACCATCAAGAGCAATAAGGCGGCCCTGCTCACTTTGTCCATGGACAAGAAACAGGAAGAGCTCTCAAAAATAGAAGAGAAGATGGGAGGGCATCAAGGTAGGATCGATGCTGCCCAGAATGAGATAGACAAGCTCAAAGAGGACATCAAATCGAAAAAGCAGCAGGTCACGGACATCAACAACAAGATAGAACAGCAAGGGGAGAAAGAGCAGATCGCTCTTCACAAGGAGATCGAGGATCTCCGGGTGGATATGAACACCAAGAAACAGCGCGTCTCTGACCTTGAGCAAGAGATCAAGAAGATCGAATCCCGGAAGAGCCAGTTGGAAGAGAACCGTTCTGATATCACTGAAAAGATAGAGAATATCGAAGCCAGGATCAAGGAGCTGAGCACCAGCAAGCAGCAGAATCTGCGCCTGCAAAAGGATGTCTCTGACAAGATCGCCGCGTTCAAGAAAAAGCATAACCTGGAAGGAGCAGCCGATATCGACAAGAAGATCGAAGAGATCGACAAGCAGATAGAGGCTCTCAGCCAGGAGATGCAGGAGCTGCGCGTCTCTCAACAGGATTTCATCCGCGAGAAGGATCGTCTCGAGATACAGATAAATAACATGGATGAGAAGATTGAAAAGATCGAAAGTGTCGCCAAGGAACACGAGAACGACCTGAAGGCTCTCAAGCAGAAACGCACTGAGTTCAAGAAGGCGACCGTAGATCTCTCAAAATCTCTTTCTGAGGACTCATCGCTCGCATCACAATTATCCACCGCCCGCTCCCAGATGACCAAGCTGCAGGAAGATGAGGCACGCCTGAATGCGCGCAATGCCAGCATCCAGGAGAAGATGGGTGGAGATATGGCAATCTCAAAGATCATCGAAAGCAAATCAAAATTTCCGGGTGTGGTCGGGACTGTCAGCAGTCTTGCTAGTGTGGAGAACAAATTCAGTCTTGCACTCGAAGTTGCTGCAGGGAATAAAACCAAAGGGATCGTGGTTAAAGATGATGGCACGGCATCCCAGTGCATCAAATTCCTGCGCGACAGTCGGCTTGGAGTCGCTACTTTTCTTCCCCTCAATAAGGTGCGGGCCCGTAAACGTGACC
>CAZMDB010000065.1:0-8145 GCA_964565095.1 uncultured Methanosarcinales archaeon
AAACCGCACGCCGCACCCCTTGTGGTGCTCCCCCGCCAATTCCTTTAAGTTTCAGTCTTGCGACCGTACTTCCCAGGCGGTGAGCTTAATAGCTTCACTCCGATACTGCGCATCCTCGGAGGATGCGCAACACCTAGCTCACAGCGTTTACTGCCAGGACTACTCGGGTATCTAATCCGGTTCGCTCCCCTGGCCTTCGTCCCTCATCGTCGGATCCGTTTTAGTCAGACGCCTTCGCCACAGGTAGTCTTCCTGAGATTATCACATTTTACCACTCCCTCAGGAATACTTCTGACTCCTCCCGGTCCCTAGCCTGACAATATCTCCTGCTCGCCGTAAAGTTGAGCTTCACGATTTCACAAGAGATTGATCAGGCCGACTACGGACGCTTTAGACCCAATAAATGCGATTGCCACTTGTGGCGCTGGTGTTACCGCGGCTGCTGGCACCAGTCTTTCCCACCACTTATTCCTCAAGGTATTTACCCTTGAGAAAAGCCTATGCGTTGCATAAGCACTTGGAATCCCCTTATCACACTTGCGTGCATTGTAAAGGTTCCGCGCCTGCTGCACCCCGTAGGGCTGGGACCAGTATCTCAGTGTCCCTCTGGGGGCTTCCTCTCTCAAGGCCCCTACTGATCGTCGGCATGGTGGGCCGTTACCCCGCCATCTACCTAATCAGCCGCCAGCCCATCCTACAGCGTAATCTTTGAGAACTGCGCCATTCCAGGCAGCAGTCCATATCCGGTGTTACCCTCAGTTTCCCGAGGCTATGCCGGACTGTAGGGCAGGTTACTGACGTGTTACTCAGCGGTCTGCCGGTCGCCCGAAGGCTCCCTCGACTTGCATGGCTTAGTCGAATTCCAATAGCAGCAATCTCCCGCAGGATCAACGGGTATTCTTGACATCTTCATTTGATTTGCCGCGAAGATATTCTAAAAGTCTCGATTCTTTGCAAAATCGATGCTTTGATCCTAGTACGATCACTATCACATTAAAGTTATTGCAAAAATTTGTCAACACAAATTGACGTGTATTTTCGCGTAGTAGCAGTGTTTTTCGTAAGCGGAAATACTTTCCCTTACACATTTCTTCCGATGTGTGCCACATGACGTGGCTGGGGGGTGATGTTCCACCGCCATTATATTCCAGAATGAAATCATCGACGGTGTGTTTCTCTGTATTCGGCATGGAATTCCAGCCTGTTTATAAAGTTTTCGTTTATATGAGGTTTCCAGTCCGAATCAACATAAGACAGCACTATCTGACCTCGATTTTCGATCAAGGGAGCACTCTTTCCAATAATTATGAATACTTTCCGGACCTACTGACAGAGCTTTTATTATGCCCGCAACCATCATCCACCGCATGACATTCGACGAAAACTCCATCAGGGATCGATCTCGAGCAGTCTTTCGCAAGATACTACAGCACTCCACCGCACGAATGATCGCCGACCAGGCGACCGAATACCTCACCTCTATCGCCCGCGCCCATTGTGAAACGGACATGACCCCCAAGCGGATCTACTACGCACACGCCACACGCGTCGGAGAAGGCCTCTGTGAACTCGGCAGGATGTTCCAGATGCCTGATGAAGCAGAAGAAGTGAGCGCAATCTGCCTTGATCTGCGGCAATTGACCGAGAATATGGCCCCCACCCCCAACCTTCTGGACCAACGTGTTGCTCAAAAAGCTTTATGGACCCTCTGACACCGACGCGCATCTTTGGGGGGGAGAAACAGGCATTCTGCAATATTACCGACCATCCCAATGATTCGTGTGTTGTTAGTATTCTTCTCTTCTGAAAGGCAATCTATTGAAAGATTATCGTACAGGCAAGTTCCATGGCCTTCTGTTTCACACTATGTCTACACTAGCTTCAGAGGCATTTTCGTGCAGAACACCCTCTTGATGTCTTTGATATAGATGATCATTTAGCCTTTCATACCTATCATCTTCTACAATAACTGGATATCCATTAGTTTCCAAGCTTAATAATCCACCTTCTGCTACTGAATCCAATAAATGCTCCAAACCCTTTGAGGGATCTGAGGAAATCTGGAGAACATTATAACATATTATTATGTCCATAGGATCAGGCAAAGGAGCTTGACAAGTATCCAGATGTGCTTTCCTCAACTTTCCATTTCCATTAACAGATGCAAGAACTCTTGGATCATTATCAACGACTAAAACTTCATGTGGATCAAATACTGAAAATAATTCCATAACTTCTCCCAATTCATAGTTTAACTAATCTCCCATGAACACCATATTTCCTTGCTAGATTATCCACAATTCTTACGGAAAATCTTTGTACTTGTTGGGCGTAATTCAATTCATCTTTTGGTCCTTCGGGAAAAAGATCTCCCAGCAGGTAAGTAACACCTCCCACTCCAATATCTGCTATCCTAGGAGAACTGTAACCTACCCTCTCTGAAACATCTCTAAGTTCGATTAGTCTCCCTCGATTTCTCCCTCTCCAAGTACTTGATCTAAGTTTCATATTTGCATGAGATTAGTACATATTATAAATGTATTTTATGAATGTGGACACTCTTCAAACTCATAATGGGCAGCATCCCATTTCCGTCTTGCAGTCCCCGGTTTGCACAGGTACATATATATAGAAAAACATGAATGAATGCAGGAATGCTTCACACAATCTTCTTGATTTGCCTCCATCTGATACCACTGTTTGCCTACACATATATATGCAGAGATTGGCTGAGAGGGACCCTGCTATGGATAACAGTCACCTCTTTGATATCATCTATCCTTCTCATAATGAATATGCTCTCCCCTTTGCCATTCACACTGCTTGCTGGACTCATTCTACTCCTAATGCTTCTGAAAGGAAACAAAACACCATTGTCCCGATTGCAAAAAGCAGATATCATCTTACCGACACTCATAATCTGCCTTGTGCTTTTTCAACTCTGGACTGCCCATTATTCGTATACCGGAACGATAGCCACTATCAGAGATGATTTCTCATTTGTCAGGAATCATGCATACACATATCCTTATTTTGCCGATGAATGGTATCACGCTGGACTCATCGACTCCACCCTGGACCGACAGGCCATCCCCTTGCAGAACCCCTTCATAGGTGCCGAAGACTGGTTCTTCAACCACGAGTTCTTGTTCCATACCTTCAATGCCGGCATCTTCTCCCTCCTCCCCGACACACTCACTGCCTATGTCCCCATCGGAATGGCAATGAACACCTTGCTCATCATCTGCGCCTATGCGTTTTTGCGCAAACTTGGCATCACTCCTCTCATCTCAGCAATCACCTCTGCTTTCCTGCTCCACATCCCACATGCGGCCAATATGCCATCTTTCTGGTCATACATCCCTTTCACCACCGGGATCATCCTTTTCATCGTTTTCCTGGGGCAATTGCATGATGCGCATACCAGCTGGATCATTCTGTCAGCCATTGCAGCACTCCTGATCTATCCACCTCTGCTGATCCTTATCTTTCCACTGCTTATAATCCACGTCGACGACACACACAAACAATTTCTGATCCGGGGAACAGTGCTCACCAGCACTCTGCTCCTCATCATCCTGTCTATTGCAGGCACGCTTTCTCCGCTACCTCTGTTTAGGATCTTTCGGGGAAAGCTTGTCTTCATCAACCTGATAGGTGCTTTCTCCATACGGTTCCTTCCTTTCCGCGTGATTCCGATGATACTACTTCTGTTCTTGGCCATAGGGGCAAAGCGGCTTTTCTCGCAGGACCAGCACCGTCCCCTCCGTTTCTGCCTGATTGTGCTCGGCAGCCTATGGACCTTCTACCAATTCACTCCTGTCCGTCTCCTTCTTGCGCATCCACGTGTGGTAGTATTGGCAGCTATCCTAGTGACCATAGCAGGATCCATCGGACTGACTGCACTCCGGGACAGTCTCAGGCAGAACTGCACTAGTGCGCAGGCATCCATTATCTGGGGCACAATCATACTGCTGCTCATCATCGCATTAACAACCCGTGCGGCACGCTACACAGAACTCAATGACTGGCAAGGCTTCTATGCGTACTCCACTGAAGGCAAGAATATCATCCTCCTTCCGAATCCACCAGCCAACAGATATCTCACTGCAGAGGATCTCTCCATATTCAGCAACATCTCCGAAAGCACCTTCTTAGCCCCACCCTGGAAAGGAACCACTATCGGCATCACCACCGGCAACCGCCCCGTCACCGCCAAATCTGGCACTATCGCGCTCAAAGGACATGTGCACTACGAGTTCCTGAAAGGAAATTGCTCGCGCAAGCACCAGATAGCACATGAAGACCCGTTCGATTACGTATATACCAGCTCATTCGATTGCCTAGGATTCCTCCCGTTACGCAGCAGCTCCGAAGGACTCACCCTCTATCGCTACACAGGATGACCGCATTTTTTTTAAATGCTCCATGAATTGCTCTTCCTATGGTAGAATTGCTTGCACCAGTACGTGACATGATCTCCCTGACAGCAGCCATAGAGGCTGGAGCAGATGCGGTATACTTCGGCGTGGGTCATCTAAACATGCGCATCAACTCCAAAGGCATAGATCCCAAAGAACTCCGTCAGGCCGTAAAAAAGGCACATGACAATGGATGCAAGGTATATGTCACTGTCAACGCGATCATCTATGACGAGGAGATAGAGGAGATGCATCATCTGCTTGACTGCATAAAAGAAGCGGATGCTGACGCCATCATCTGCTGGGACCCTTCTGTCATCCGCGCTGCTAAACAACGCCGCATACCCTTCCACATCAGTACACAGGCAAGCATCTCCAACAAGGAGGCATTGCATTTCTACGAGGAACTCGGAGCAGAACGCGCCGTGCTTGCGCGCGAACTCTCACTAAAGCAGATCGAGAGCATAAAAGCCGCCACGCAGATTGAGATCGAAGTATTCGCCCACGGTGCCATGTGCGTCTCTGTCTCTGGACGGTGCTTTATGTCACAGTTTCTGCACTGCCGATCAGCCAATAGAGGAGACTGCCTACAACCTTGTCGGCGGGAATACCAAGTCATAGACAAAGAAACCGGGGATGCATTGGATCTGGCAAACGGATTCATCATGAGCCCTAAGGACCTGTGCACCCTCCCTCTACTCCCTGAAATCATCAGCGCTGGTGTCGATGTCCTCAAGATCGAAGGACGTAGCCGTTCACCAGAATATATTAAGACGGTTGTCTCTGCATACAGAAGAGCACTTGATGCCATAGCATCAGGGAGCTATGATAGACACATGGCTGACAAGCTGACAGCAGAAGTAGCAAAAGTCTACAACCGTGGCTTCTCTACAGGATTCCTTATGGGACGACCCGGCCCTGAATCATGGACGGATGCGTATGGTAGCAAGGCCACACAGAGAAAGGAATATGTTGGCAAAGTCCTCAATTACTACAAGAAGGCGCAGGCAGCCTACATTGAGGTCCTGAGTAACCCCATCTCAGTCGGAGACACCATCCAGATCCACGGTCCGACTACCGGAGTCGTCGAGATGCCGATAGAGGAACTCCGCAACGAAGAAGGACAGAAAATCCGCACCGCCGACAGGACGACTGCCACACTACCATGCGCAAGCCACGTAAGACCTAATGATGCAATTTTTATCATCAAAGACACTAACCCCCATACGTAGCACTTACATTTTCTACCGCGCGCATTATCCTGCCCTACATAAAAGCATAAATATGAAATACCATCTAAAAGTAGTATATGACACAGAATCCAGTAATTGCAGTAGATTGGGGAGGCACCAACCGAAGATTCGCTATTGTACAGGGACCCAGTATTCTTTGGGAAGAGAAGGGACCTACTTTCCCCACGAAATATCATGACCAGCAACATGACAAAAAGGAGATCACTCAGCGTCTCTTTCTGACCAGCCTTGAGAAAGCGGTCGGTCAAATACGTGATTTCGGAGTCACAGACGATATCCGATTAGGAGTGGCCTCTGCAGGGCCGCTGAATGTATACACCGGGGAATTGCTATCCCCGCAAAATATTGGATGTGGTGATTTCAACATCCCTCAGCACGCACGAGAGTACGGGATCGAGTCGACCACAGTCCTCAATGATGTGGATGGCATCGGGCTGGGACATTATGCCTTCGGAGAAGGCAAGAATGTACGGCATCTGGGTCTCATCGCTCCCGGAACAGGACTGGGGGTCAGCCACCTTGTCGAAGGACAACCACAACAAGCTGGATCTCGAGCCGGAGGTATGGCTTTCGAAGGTGGTCACTGCTATTACCCAGGCCTGACTCGCGAGGAGTTCGATGCTGGCTGGACACATGAGGAGATGCGACCTCATGGATATCCTACCTTTGAAGACATGACTGCTAAGGGGTTCTGGAATCTATATCAACATGTGTATGGCCCCAGCCCGCTTGAAAAAAGGGATAGGATGATCCGCAATGCACCTCATGACCGTCGCCCGATGCTTATCGAACAAGCTGCTCGACAGGGAGATCCGAGTTGCATGCAGACATGCCTGCAGGTGGCCCGTCACCTTGGAATGTACGCGGCAACTTTTCAGAACCATGTCGGAGCAGATGTGATTGTATTGGATGGATCCTGTGCAAATATGTTCCGCCAGCTTCCAGATAAGCAAGAAGGGTCCTTCCGACCGGGAGCATTCGGACAAAAGATGCTGGATACGATGGCAGAACAGTTCTACAAAGCCACCTGGACGCAATACCATCAGACTGAATTCCGGCTCGCACGTCTTGAGAATGCGGGTATACTGGGAGCAGCATATGCTGCACGCCGTTGACTGCAAGGCGACCTGAAGCTATCACAAAGCATATATAGTCACTCATATACAAGTTGATTATGCCGGACGACTCATTCATCCTTCTGAACCTGAAGGAAGAGAAAGCCAAGAAATTGGCACAGGCAATCTCGAATAGTACCGCACGCAAGATACTTGATTACATGACTGACAAGAAAGACACTACAGCCTCACAGATAGCCAAAGAACTCAGCATCCCTCTCTCTACGGTGCAATATAACCTCCAACACCTGCTTGAGGCAAGGCTGGCAGTCTCTGACGAATACCACTACAGCGAGAAAGGAAAGGCTGTAGACCATTACCGGCTTGCCAACAAGTTCGTAGTCATCGCTCCGCAAGAATCGGGAATAGACTCTATCAAGAAAAAACTGCGCGGGATACTGCCAGTCGCGCTGATTTCAGTAGGCATGTCAGCTATCCTGTACATCCTGGGCTCAATCAATGTGTTCAGTGCCAACACGATGGTAGCCCACCAGATCGAAGCTGACACAACAGAAGCGGTGCGAACAATGGTCGCAAAGACCGCACCTCCTGCTCCACAGACATCTCTTCTTGATATCTCTGTACTGCAGAATGCCGCACTGTGGTTCCTGATCGGCGCGATCTTTGCGATCGGCCTCTCTCTCCTGCTGGATGCAGCAAGACGAAAGAGAAAAAAATGAGAAAAATTACTTCTTGTCGATCTTCTTACGATGATACTCGCACAGACGATATGGCTTACCGGTACGCGGATTGATTTTCTTGACTTTCTTACCGCACTGCACACATAGACCTTCCTTCCTGCGTCGATGATACAATTGGAGTACACGCTCTGATGCAGAGATCTTATAACGACTCACTTGTATACGGAATCCCTTGTAAAGGTAACTTCCGATAGCCTCTTCAGGTTCTTCGGCGATGGTCTCGCACAGGTCCCTTACACCTTTTTTCGTAATCTTTTCCGGTTTCATTTTCACATAAACCCTCTTCTTTTGAGAAACAATCATTCCTCTTCTATTGTACATATAATTATGTATAGGTGCAGGAGACACTAAACATATTTAAATCATTCGCTTTTCACTGCATCTGATTATGGAGCTTACCCATTTCGACTATATGCTTCCTCCAGAGCTGATCGCCCAATATCCAGCACAGCCACGTGACCACTCCCGACTTATGATTGTGCAAGGAGAGCAGATATACCACACACGATTCGATCATATTCTCGAGCAACTCCGCAAGGACGATGTCCTTGTGGTAAATGACACAAAAGTGGAGCGAGCGCGTATCCAGGGTAGAAAAAGCACAGGAGGAAAAGTAGAACTACTCCTCTGCCAACCCTTATCGGAAACCCGTCAT
>CAZMDB010000066.1:0-8113 GCA_964565095.1 uncultured Methanosarcinales archaeon
GTGAATTGAGGAAACGGGCTAGCCATTGTGATTGCGACTGGGCTTGGGGCGAAATTTGGCCAGACTGCTCAGATGACCACTCCGCGGAAGATGGATTCGTCCCCACGCCAGCAGGAGCTTGATCATATGGCAAAAAAAATCTCCGAATTTGCCCTGATCATCAGTTTCTTCACATTCATCATAGGAATCATCCAGCAGGAACCCTTCTATAAGATGTTCTTGTATGCGATAAGTCTGGCAGTAGCAGTGGTTCCGGAAGGATTGCCGGCAACTGTGACAATCGCTCTTGCGATCGGAGTCCAGAAACTCTTGCGGAAAAATGCGCTGGTCAAACATCTTGCCTCTGTAGAGACACTAGGTTGCACCAAAGTGATCTGTACTGATAAGACCGGTACGTTGACCCAGAATCAGATGACAGTGACCAAAGTCTTTGCTGATAAGACACTGCTTGAGGTGACTGGTCAGGGATATTCATCTGACGGTGAAATCAAAGGTGATCTGGCAGCCTATGAACAGACTGTCCGCATCGGGTATCTGTGCAATAATGTAAACCTGCAGAAGACAGGCAGCAAGGAATCAGCTACGCAAGGACATCATAGGAAGTTCATTGGGGATCCGACGGAGATAGCCCTTTACGTGCTGGCAGAGAAGGCGGGCTTCGATATCGCGCATATGCAGCGGCGATATATTCGTGTCTATGAACATCCTTTTGATTCTGACAGGAAGATGATGACTGTCGTGTGTGAGGATGAAGAGGCTAAAAAGAATACTTATGCGGCATATACGAAAGGAGGTCCACGGCAGATACTTGAGCGATGTAGTCATATGCTGGTCAAGGGCCGTCGGGTACGGATGACCAAGGCCGCACGTGAGAAACTCCTTGCGGTCAATCATCGGATGGCTGATCAGGCGCTGCGCGTTCTTGCATGCGCGTATACAGATATCAAGCCGCCTGCAGGAAAGAGGTTCACCAAGAAATGGGCTGATCAGGCTTTGGAACAGAAGATGACATTTTCCGGTTTTGTGGGGATGATGGATCCTCCGCGTGCCGGAGTCACAGAGTCTTTGCGGGATAGTCGCAGGGCGGGAATAAGTGTGATGATGATCACTGGTGATCAGCCGAATACAGCTCTGGCTATCGCAAAGCGTATTGGCCTTGTCAGTGAGGATGCCACGCGGGATGTCCTTATGACCGGAAGCATGCTTGAGCGCATGAGCAAAGAGGAACTTGCAGAGTCACTGGGTCATATCCAGATATTTGCACGGGTCTCTCCTGAACAGAAGATAGCGATTGTGCGGGCACTGAAGAAAGCTGGGAAAGTGACCGCAATGACGGGTGATGGAGTAAATGATGCTCCAGCACTCAAGAAATCGGATATTGGAGTTGCCATGGGCAGCGGCACGGATGTCTCAAAAGAAGCCGCCAACATGGTGTTATTGGATGATAGTTTCACTACCATCGTAGAAGCAATCCGTTTCGGACGTGGGATATATGAGAATATCAAGAAGTTCATCTGGTATGTGCTCTCCGGTATAGGGACAGAATTGGTGGTAGTGATGGCAAGCATGTTCTCTCCGTTGCCGCTTGCCATTTCCGCAGTACAGATCCTGTGGATCGACCTGGGAACTGAGGTTCTTCCCGCGCTCGCATTGTCGGTCGATCCTATCCACGAGTCGGTCATGGAGAAGAAGCCCCGTAGCAGGAAAGCCCACATAATGGACAAAGCTATGATACTTAAGATCCTGCGCGTTTCGCTCTACCAGGGTGGTGTGCTGCTGCTCCTGTTCTGGTGGGTAGGCAGCCAGCATCAGTGGTCCGATTTAGGATTACGCATAGCCCAGACGATGACGTTTACTGGTCTGATCCTGTTCCAGATGGTCAACGTGTTCAATTGTCGCGACGACCGTGCCTCAATATTTTCCGGCAAGCTTCCTATGAATTGGTGGGTCGTAGGCGGCGTCTTGATCTCGATCATACTACAGATTCTTATTGTCTATCATCCACTGGGCAACATGCTGTTTGGTACTGTGCCTTTGGCAGCAACCGATTGGATACTGATGAGCGGCATCGCCTTGACGATCGTGCCGTACCAGGAGATATGGAAATACTCGCTGAGAAAGAGGGATACGCGTTCTGCTCGGCGTCCTTGAGGCAGTGTGAGGCCGCAAGACGCTCGTAGTATCTCCGATAGAAAAATAACTCCTCCTTATTGCTCAGGAAAGGGTATTAAAAAAGAAATTATGTTCTCCTTGTGCATAAATCTGCGCAAAAATGTGCACACATATGTTCAATTCAGGAAATATATTGATGTAGTTGAACAAAAACGATATAGCCTCACTTTATGTTGCGCATGATAGCGCAAGTTTTTCTTTCTTTTCTGAAAAATATTGCGGCGTAGCCTTGCTGCATCCACTTGAACAATCGAAGATTTTCAAGTTCCCAGAAATGCATTATTTCTGTGATGCCTGGCGCAGGTTTTGCGATTTTTGGCCTGCATGTCCTTAGAAATTACTGGTACATTTCTGGATCTTGTGGAGCTTTGCTCAACAAGAAAGCGGCTGATTATAAGGTGACACTATTTTCTCTTCTGTATTCGGAGATACTGGCGTGGGGCGAAATGTTTATATATTACGAATTACAAAATTCCCATAGTAATATACAAATATGTATACAGGCTTGCGTGCGTCGTAAGCGTATACGAAGAGGTGAATGATAATGAAGAAAGCGCAGGGAATATCGATCAATACTATTGTGATCACGGCTATCGCGCTCCTGGTCCTAGTTGTCGTCGCAACTATCCTGATGAGTCAGTCTGGACGATTCAGTGGGACGATCCAACGATGCGAAGAGCTTGGCGGCAAGTGCCAGCCAGGAGACTTGGATAAGCCCGCAGAGGCTTGTGCGCAACGTGTGGATGGCTTTAACCGACCAAGCCTGACTGCATATTGCGTAGAGGGCACCGGCAACAATGCTCAGCGTTCCGAGGATAAGGTCTGCTGTGTTCCTGGTCAGGCTATGGAGCAGTAGTCACGTATAATTTTTGATGTAGTATGAAGCGCGCCCAGGGATTATCTATCAATATGATCATATTGGTAGTCCTGGGGCTTCTTGTTCTTGTTGTTCTTGCCGTCATCCTGGGACGGAACATGGGGGTGTTCTCGAAAGAGACATCCGATTGCGCATCCCGCAATGGTATCTGTGTGAGTGGCTCCTGTTCAGTAGGGCAGGCGGTGAGAGCAAACAAGCCAATATTATTGAAATCGGCGCGTTGTCCTGACCCTGGCGACGTGTGCTGTATAGGGTGAAGAGTATGCAAAAAAGAGGAGCAGAGCTGTCGATCAATGTCATAATTGTAGCTGTACTGGGATTGCTGGTGCTGCTAGTGCTGATTTTTGTAGTATCCGGCAAATTGGGGGATTTTCGCAGGAGCGTGGACACATGTCCTTCGCAGCAGTGCGTGGGTGCTGCCAAGCTCTGCAATGACCCCAGTTATCCTGTCGCTATACCGATGGATTGTGATGCGAACGCCCCAGGGCAGGAATACTGCTGTCAATCATTAGGGAAGGGGCGGTAAGAGATGAGACGCGCAGAACTTTCTCTCAATGTGGTGGTCGTCGCTGTTCTCGTGTTGTTCGTGCTGGTGGCCTTGCTTTTCATCGTGTCCGGAAAACTTGGAGATTTTCAGGGATCAGCTGAATCATGCAGCCTCAGCGGCGGGACGTGTGATGCTAATTGTGCGGATAATGAAATCCAGATAGACGCGGAGTGCGATCAAGGGGTCTGCTGCGGCAGGCTCGATATTTTTCGGGATGATGAACAATGAGTATGCAGGACCGTAAAGGCAGCGTCTCCCTCATGGGGATGATGGTGGTCAAGATACTACTGGTGCTTATCTTTATCGGTCTGATTTTTGCGGCGGTCATGGGGAAGCTTGTGCGCCTGAAGCCATCCTGATACATGGTGAGATATATGAGAATATTCGAAGGATCGAAACGTGCGGTGGAAATGGCCATCAGTCCCATTGGGAAGGCCATCCTTGTCATCCTTTTCCTTCTGGGGGGTGCAGCCCTGGTCGTGACAGTAGGAAAGAGTATGGGAGCTACAGTGGACTCATCCCTGTGTGCAGCAGAGGGTGTCGTCACAGAGATGACCAAGGTTGCCGGTCAGGAGACATTGCATTGGAATTGTCCGATGGATGAACCGCTCAAGATTACCAGCAGCATGCTCAAGGAGGAGCCAAATCTTGATATCGTGCCTCCGGCGACCATAAAAGCGTATGGAGGCAAGGATGCGATACGCGAGAATAGGCTTATCTATAATGCGAACCGGCTTATGGCCAAGGAGATGAAGAATTGCTGGACCAAGGCGGGGTTTGGCAAGACCAAGTTGTTCGATGATTATTGGTTGGCGTTAGATAAGGATTTCTGGATGCAAACTTTGCGCAGTTTCGAACGGCCTGATATGGCGCGCATGATGGAAAAGACCGCAACATGCGCCTCCTGTCGGGTAGTCTACTTTACGCCCTTAGCAAAGAAGCTGCTGGAAGAGGAGCTCAAGTCGCAAGGTGAGGATCCGAACAAGAAAGGGTATTATATCGTGAGTCCCACAAAATATCTCAAGAGTCATCCAGCGGTATATGGCGGTGACAAGAGTTATTGGGAATATCTTTCATTGAATATCCATGAGACCAAGAACATGCAGACACGGGACATGTCCTATCCTGTCGTTCCGCGGGAGGACCCCCTGCATGTCTATTTCCTGCGCATACCTGCTGTGGCAGAATTAAAATACTTGTCGGGCGCTGTGAAGCATCCGGTAGAGGTGCTTGCTGCAGGCCTGTTCATAAAAGGAGCTCCTATTGTAGCAACGGCAAGTTATCTGGGAATCCAAACCTATGGGGAGAACATCCCTTATCTCAGTTCGATCAAGAAAAGCATAGAGGATACCGGCAAGGAGATGGCAGAATCGACAGCAAACAACGGCATCACTACCTTATGGATAAAATCGCAGAGTGCGATGCGTGCAGGCATATCCTACGAAGGTACCAATGATGCCAAATGTGCCAAATATGTACAGACTTACAAGGATGATGGAAATATGCTGACTGCATGGAAGTGAGAGAGATGGTACGAAAATATGGTAAACGTGCGGTGTCCCTTGGATGGAATACCACCATCATACTTCTCTTGGTTATCATCGCGGTGATACTCGGGGCAGTGCTGATGAGTACCTATTTCAAGCAAGGAAGAGGGATTGCGGATGCGCTTGCGTTCTTCTAAGAAGGGTCTGGGACTCAAGGCAATGGTAGGTGTGATTCTCGCCCTTGCTCTTTTTTTCATGATCCTGGGTTTCATGCGCATGTGGTCTGACCCCGATCGTTATGAGACCAAAAATCTCAAGAAACAATTTTCGGGAGATGCCTTTGTGCCATACGGTTCTGACGAGGCGTGTGCTTATGCAGTCCCAGCTTCAGAGAAGTCGAAGCTTAAATGTGACGAGATGCGCCAAGTAAATTGTATAGTAGATGGAAAGAAGATGGTGTTTGTCTATTGTCCCCGTAGTAATGTCAAAGTGGATGCAGAAAGCGAAGAAGTCACTTCATGATTGCAAAACTATAAAAAAGCCTTATGTGCAAAAGAGCGTAGTACTATGTTGAAAAAAAGAGGGATGTGGAGTAGTATAGGCGGTGGTATACTTGGAATCGCTGTTCTGGTCCTGACCCTTTCTATGTTTGTCCCGCAGATCCAGAACCAGAGTGATGCTGCTGACAGCATGCGGGAGAAAGCGGAGAATGTCACTCACTCCTTCAGCCCGTATAATCAGTCTTTGAGTTATCAGAATCAGTTGGTCCTGGATAGTATGAACGCGTTGGTCATGGGGATCAACGGGCTGGTGGCTGAGCGTAAGATTTACTGGACAGATGGTGTCGTGGATGCCACTGCATTGCCTTTCGACCGGTTCGAGCGTTATGTCGGAGGCGATATCGAACCTGAGGAAGGCTATGTGAATGATCAACGGAAAAGGGTAGTCAAGCGGGACTTGGACCTTACGCGTTAAGGCGTCACGAAGCTGAGTAATCGTAATTATGAGTGGTTGTATTTTGATTATTTCTATGGGCATTGCTCAGATGATGGATGGATATCGTGTCCTACTTTCGACGAGGATCCGGGGAAGCGTTCTTGCTGGTGCGACAGTGATGATGATGTGAGTAATGGCTGGTCCGCATTTGCTGTCGAAGATGTGAATCATGTCCGAGAGGCAGAATCCAAAAAGCTGGGAGCCATCCTTTCCATGGGGCAGATCTATAATATCGAATTGCGCACTTACAAGAATGGAGAGCTCCAGTGCCGCATCGCTACTACTGATTCTGGTATCGCTCTGACTGACGACCGGTTCCATGATGAGGATCTGTTGGTGTGGGGCAGTACTGATGTTTCCGATGGGAAAGGTGAAGATCGTAACGGGAATCTGATATTCGGGCAGTACGGTGATCAGTATAAGGGAAAGAAGCCGCCTCATGCTGATGAGATACGGAAAAAACATCCTGTAGTATTTAAGAATCTGTTCCCGGACGGTAAGGTACAGGACAAGGAGTTCAATGGCGAAGGATGCATGGACTCACCCACATGGGTGGAGTGTGGTGGCATCCGTGTATATTATTGTGGCCATAGGGGTGGACGTCATGGAAATGACAAGAGCGAATACTATTTCCATAAGGTCGGAAATGAGTTGCACTCGAAGGCCGGCTCGAAATTCATGATCATTTTTGATGATAAGCTCAATAGTAATGTGCGCAACGAGAATGGCGGTGTCTCTTCGATAAGCAAGAAAGGGGGAGGCATGAAGATACGTGAGAAGGCAGAAGGCGGTGGAGTATTCAGCTATATTGGTGCAGGATATGATTATTTCACGCAAAACACGTGGGTCGGCAGTTTCATGGACGTTGCAGCAGATACTACCTGGGCGTTCTTCACCGGAGGGCAGAGTACCTGGCGGGAATATGAGGATCGTCGGGTGATCTGCTACGATGGACAACCGGTCGGTGAGACAGGTATTCCGGCAGTCAAATGCGATCCGGAAGATGAGAAGGCCTGCGTTGTCTGCGATTTCAACATGCCGCAGGAGACGGCATCCTCTTATGATGGTCTTCTCAAGTACATTGCAGGGTATGGGGATCCTCAGTATCTGGTGTATTTCGAGGCGTTCCCGTTCGGGGAAGAAGAGCCTTGGCAGTTGGACGAGTTGTCATTGGGGCTTGAGACGATCCTGATCACCAATACTGCAATGGTGATTGCCCCTGGGATTGCGAAACGGATAGGCAAGGGATTTACCAAGCTGATCAAAGGGACCGGACGTTTGGCACGCAGGGCAAAGTATGTGGATGATGTGGCCCGCGCAGCCGAGGCAGTGTATGGTGCGGTGGCAAAACAGACGCGCAAGGTGCGTCTGATAAAACGCCTGAAGATGAAGGGCAAGGATATCATCAAAACCGGGATGGGTCCCAGTTATTATCGCAAGCTGTTTGCCAAGAGTGATGATATACTCAAGCACGTGGACGATGATGTGCTCAAGATCATAGGCTCCAATGCAGATGAAGTGGCAGAAGCGATGGTCAAGGGAAATTCCAAGAGACTCGATGAGATTCGTCGTGTGCTCGGCGGGAAAGGAGTCTTTGGCGCTACAGATGATATGGTTGAAGGGGCGATCTCACGGTCTTCGGGAAGTGTGGTCATGGATATGGCAGATGAGGCAGGTGAGCGTGCGTATACTAAGGCTCTGAAGGAAGGTGCATCATTGCAGGCGGCAAAAGAGATGCGGGAAGAAGCATTCGAACGTATCATGAAGTCTCAGGCTGAGGCACTGGAGAAGCTGCAGCGGGAAACGTATGAGAAAGTTCTCAAAGAGACTGGCAGTGAGAAGCTTGCCAAGGAAGCGAGCGAGAAGGCAATGCGGGAGTCAGCGGAGAAGACCATCCGGAAAAATGCTCAGAGCATGGCTCGCCAGGCCATGAAGGAAGCTATGGAAGATCCCAATAATCTGTAACACGCCCAAAAATTGGCAAATCGCGCCAAGGAACGGGCTGTCAGGGAACCAAAACGGAGGTGTCATCTT
>CAZMDB010000067.1:0-8079 GCA_964565095.1 uncultured Methanosarcinales archaeon
GATCTTGCGCAATGCGGCGACCATCCTACCTGTCACAGGAGTACCTGGTGACATGCCGAAGACCTCCCCCAGTGTGGCACGTATGGAAGGAGCGGTCTGTGCAATAAGATATTTGTCAGAGTTGAGCGCATGTATCACATTCTGGATGTCACTTTTTTCTGTCAGCGCACCGGTTGGGCAATTGATTACACATTGGCCACAGTTCACACAGGCGCTCTCCTCCATGTTCAGACCGAAAGGTGGTGCCACTTTGGTGTCGAATCCTCGGTTCTGCTGGCCGATAGCATACACCGTCTGGATATCATTGCAAACGCGAAAACATTGTTCGCACAGGATGCATTTATTGTTATCACGCCGTATTGAAACACTGGAATCGTCCACATCGTCATGTCGTTTCTCACCAGAGAAACGGATATCCTTGATCATCAGCTCTTCAGCATATTGCTGCAGCTTGCAACTTAGATTTACAGGACATGTGACGCAATTCAGGTCATGATTGGCAAGAAGAAGCTCGAGATTGATCCTTCGGGCCTCAAGCACCTTCGGAGAATGGGTGCGTATTACCATACCGTCGCGTACTGGGGTACTGCAGGATGCCATAAGACAGGGAGCACCTTCCACTTCAACAACGCAGATACGGCATGCTCCAATTGGCTTCATCCTGTCATTATTGCAGAACTGGGGGATATCAAGCCCATTCCGTTTGGCTAACTGGATAATCATTTCGCCTTCTTTGGCAGTCACTTCCTTGCCGTTGAGCGTAACATGTAGTTTTTTCATACTGATCCTCTTCTATGCTCCTCTTTCCACCGCATCGAAAGCGCACACCTCATAGCATTTGCCGCACTTGATGCATTTCTCCTGATCAATGACATAGCGTTGCTTAGGCTCGCCGGATATGGCGTCTACAGGACAATTGCGCGCGCAGTTTCCGCACCCCACGCATGTCTTGCTGATAGTATACTTGGTAAGGTTGGGACAATTCCCCGCAGGACATTTCTTTTCCAGATGCATAAGATATTCATCCTTGAAAAATCGTAAGGTAGAGAGGATAGGGTTTGGCGAGAACATGCCTAATCCGCACAGGGCGTTGTTCTGCACAAAGTCTGCAAGGAGTTCAATCTTATCGAGATCTTCAGGAGTGCCGACTCCTCGTGTGATCTTTGTCAGCATCTCGAGCAGACGCTTGGTACCTTCGCGACATGGCGTACATTTTCCGCAGCTTTCAGATTGGGCGAATTCCATGAAATAGCGGGCCACTTCCACCATGCAGGTATTTTGATCAAGTACCACAAATCCCCCGGAACCCATGATGGTGCCCAGTGCTTTCAATGGCTCATAATCCAGCTCAGTGTCAAGATGAGCTTCCGGGATGCAGCCTCCCCCTGGTCCTCCGGTAAGGCAGGCTTTGAAAGGTTTCCCCGTTGAAGTCCCGCCACCGATATCGAAAATCAGTTCCCGCAGTGTGATACCGATAGGAACCTCCACGATTCCTGTGCGTTTGATATTTCCTGCAAGGCAGATGACCTTGGTGCCCTTGGTCAATTTGGTTCCGACCTTCCGGTACTCCGTAGCTCCCATCCGCATAAGGGTCGCCACATGACCCCATGTTCCGACATTGTTGACGACCGTCGGTTTCTTCAGTAAGCCTTTGACAGCGGGATAGGGAGGTCGGGGAGTAGGCATTCCTCTTTTGCCTTCTACAGAGTGGATAAGTGCAGTCTCTTCTCCGCAGACGAATGCTCCGGCACCTTTCATTATCCGCACATCGAAGGAGAACCCGAGCTTGCCAAGAATATTCTTCCCCAATAATCCTTTCTGGTACGCAACATCGATAGCTTTCTGCAGAGTATGGATGGCAAGAGGATACTCCGCGCGAGTATAGATTATGCCCTCGTCAGCACCAGTAGCAAATGCCCCGATTGTCATCCCTTCGATCACGCGGAATGGATCGCTTTCCATAAGCGTCCGATTCATGAATGCTCCGGGATCACCTTCATCACCGTTGCAGATCAAGTACTTCTTGCCTTGTGCACCTGCGATGAATTTCCATTTCCGGGCCGTAGGAAAACCTCCCCCTCCGCGTCCTCTGAGGCCGGATTTGTCTACTTCGTCAATGACATCGAAGCGGTCCAGTTTCAGTGCACGCAAAAGGCCTTGATAGCCACCTCTGGCAACGTACTGCGCCAACTTATCAGGATTGATGATGCCGCAATTATCCATTATCACGCGGCGCTGTTTTTTGTAGTAGTCGATAGAATCGATCTCGGAGCCAAGGAAGAGCTCTTCATAGCGTTTCCCCTCTTTGATGCAGGTGATAAGTTCTTCCACATTCTGGGAGGTAACAGGCCCATAGATGGATTTTGTGCCATCCTGCACTACAGTCACGATAGGTTCATTGTAGCACATTCCTATGCAGCCGACCTTTTCTACAGGAATAGTAAGCTTCGCATCTGAGAGTTTGTCATATACCGGCTGAGCCCCGGCAGAGATGCCGCATGTCGCAAGCCCCACCGTGATGCGATCTGTACCTAATTCTTTTACAGCCTCGTCAACATCCCATTGTTGCATGATCTCTTTCATTTTTTCTTCTTTGCCATCGCGCGGAAATCTTCTACAATCTTTTCCACCTTTTTCTTGTCCAGCTCTCCATACACTTCCTGGTTGACCATCATCGCAGGAGCTTTTGCGCAAGCCCCTATGCAGTTGACGGCTTCCAGCGTGAACACCCCATCCTTCGTGGTTTCTCCGGATCGGATGCCGAGCACCTGTTCCAGATGGGTCAATAGCTCACCAGATTGTTTCACATGGCATGCCGTACCAGTACACACGCTGATGATGTATTTTCCGGGTTTGCTCAATTTGAATTGGGAGTAGAAGGTTGCTACCCCATACAGGTAGACGGTGGGGATACTGAGTTCCATGGATATGCGGATAATATCTTGTTCCGGAAGATAGCCGTGCTTATCCTGGACATACTGGAGCATCGCGATGATATTATGCGTAGTCTCCACCTGGATACACTTGGCGTTATTCGTGATGTCCTTGAGTAGCTTCTTCTCCTCAGAGTCCAGCTTCTTTTTCGTGGGAATTTTGCTGCCCAGATACCGGCAGAAATGCTCCTGTTCGCCATTGACGGTCTGTACGTCAAGAAGATAATAATAGTCATTCCCCCGCATCTTGACCTTTTTCAGGTATGGCATAGGCCAAAAATGCTGGAGATAGGTTTAAAAGTATTTCGATGTGCTACGACACCGGACCCACCTGCTTGAGCACCTGATAACCAGCAAGAGCATCCATCACTTCCTCGCGTGGGTGTAAGGGCACAGCAATATGATCACCTGTCAATTCCTCTGCGAGATCTCGATACACTTGCCCGACCTGCTCGAAGACTTCATACGGGACTTCATAATGCGCCGCAATCTTCTTTCGCTCAGAGACAGGTTCCTGAAGAAGTGTCGTGCCAAACGGTTGTTCCAGAAGAAACTGCCTGAAAACCTCCTTGGATAGTTCTCTAGTGCTTCCATCCGCGTACGAGATATCACTCCAGAAACGGGAGGAGTCGGGTGTCGCAACCTCATCGATGAACCCGAGGCGGCATCCGCCACGGCTTGGAAGATACCCGAACTCAAACTTCGTGTCCACAAGCAAATTCCCGGTCTCTGCTGATTTCGTGGCAATGTACGCGAAAGCATCTTGTGTCATCTGGTTCATGTAATCCACGTCCTCTGGCGATTTGAAGCCGAAAGCCGCATAGTTATCACGAATCTGCTGCATAGAAACATTGACATCATCTTGCTCCGGCACTCCAGGGATACCGGTCAGTACGCCTTTAGTTGTCGGCGTAAGAAGTAATTGATCAAGGCGTTGATTCTTTTGCAGATGATCCGGAAGCTGGATGCCACAGAAGTCTCTGCTTCCCTTCTCGTATTTTCTCCACATGCTGCCTGTTATATACTGTCGTGCGATAGCTTCCACTTTGACCGCATCTGCCTTCTGGACCAACCAGATAAGGGGATGGGGGACTTCCAGGATATGGTGCTGACCGATCGCTTTTTCAGAAAGGCTCTGGAACCAGTATTGCGCGACTGCATTGAGGGATGCGCCTTTCCCAGGGACTCCCCCCAATCCGTGCTCTGAACGCCAATTCGCATCGAAAGCAGAAATCCTGTCGCTGATCACCATGATACCAAGCGGGCTCTCTTCTGGAACCGGGAGATCGCGTTCTCTGATCAGCCGTGTGCTGTCTGCGTCAGTCAGCCAGTATACGGATCGGACTTTGCCGTCATGGACGGGTTCTTGGGTCCGGATAGGGAAATCATCTGTGCGTGCAAGTGCAAGTCGGGAGATATCTGTCATTGTTCCACCTAAGAGCAGGTAGATGGATGTAGTTTAAAAGGATTAATGAAATGAAAACGCAGCATCAGTCGTTTTCGACACGAGGCGCCAGGACGAAGCTGATCTGAATCTTGTCCTTCTCGACAAACTCCATGCGAAGAGGGTAGTCCTTGGATATCTGAAGCTTTACCGAATCCGCGATCTTTCCTCCGCTGACCATCTTCTTGAGATATTCGACAGAGAACTTGGATCTGACCGCATCGTTGCCTTCGTGGTTGATGCTGACGTCGCTGTCTCCTTTGATCTCAACTTCCACCTTACTCAGGTCGCCTTGGGCAGAGACGACAATAGTGTCCTTATCGCCAATGAAAGAAAGAGAATCAGCAACAACACTCGCATCCTCGACCGCATCCACAAGCGTCTGGGATGGGAGTGTTGCCGTGAACGGGAACTGTAGATTGGGGATTTTCTGCTCTCGATCCTCGATCTCGATGATCGGCAGTGAGAATCGGCGCGTAGTCTTTCCAGTCACAGTGATACGCAGCTTGCTCTCATCCTCCATCTCGAGGGTCACCATGTCGCTGGCACCCACACGACGCAAGACCTGTTTGAAATTGTTCAGGTTCAGAGCGATATCCACATCCTTGTTCAGATTGTATTCTACAAAGCTGCTTGATAACAATTTGAAAATCACCATCGCGACATTCGCAGGGTCCATCGCGATGAGTGTCAGTCCGTCTGATGTAACATTGAACCGGGCTTCAGTGACAAGCTCGGAAATGATAGAGATACTGTCTTTGAGGTAATTCGGCTGTGATAAAGTGAGTTTCATGTATTTCCCCCGTGACCCTTACAGTAAGGTGTCAGCCAAGAGAATTTAAATACTTTGCGGTGGAATTTCCTAACGGTCATTTCTCTACAAACCGTTGTATGATTTCTTTATTATTCACCTCAGGATGGAAGAGCACCCCTACGATGTGATTCTTTCTGATGGCCTGTGTGCATGATACTGAGCGTACAAGCACATCAAACATGTCAGGGACAGAGACGCTCATGTGGTGCAGGCTGTATGCTTCACTCAGGCCTGCAAAGAGCGGATCATGATCTATCGGCTCACATCGTGTCATCCCGATTTCTTTGGCATTCTGCACATTGCCACCAAAAACAGAAGCGATGATCTGCATTCCCGCACAGATACCCAATACTGGTTTTTCATACGTAGCCAACCAGGAAAAAGTATCCAGATGATCCAGATAGGCATCATCCTTGAGTGCGGTGCCGCTGATGATGATTCTATCATGCTTTTGAGGTACATACGTGTCAAGATAATGAACGACCTCAACATCCATGTCCAGGGACTTCAGGATATCTGCGATGGGTTGGACAAACTCGGTGTGCAGAAGTGGCTGTTCTTTCTGGCATGTGGAGATAATAAGGATGCTCATTCTTTCTCCTCCAATACAGCGTCGACAACCTGATATGTTCCTGCATGGTTCTCATAGTCGAAGCGTGCATCCAATATCTTCAACTTTTTGCGAAAGATAGGTCCGTCGACAGCCAATGTCTCTATTTCACCGCCCTCTCCAGCAGGATTCAAACCGATGGTTTCCCATAGATCAGCAAGCCTCTTGACCATAGCAGTATCGATACTTTGGCCCAGCCACGAGGCGTCCAGTGGATATCCGAACACGCCTGCGATGCGAATATCAAAGTCCAGATCAAGGATTTCCTGCAGAAGTTGCAGCTGGTCGATCTGCCAGAGCGGATTGAAGCACCACAGGTCAAGTTGGTCGCATATGGTCTGGATACGTGTCGCTTGATATGTAGAACCGACCGCACCTGTAACAATTCCCTCAATGTCCACATCATCTTTAGTTTTCGCAATAGCGTTCCTGAGGTCCTCCAACTCAACTTCTTTCTCTCCTTCAGTTTCTACCTGCAGGAGAGGAAGCTCCATCGCTTCTGCTTGCAGAGCGCATAGTTCGATATTGGGCACATGGAACATGTAGCTTTCGGGATTCTTCGATATGATGCTGATCAGGCAACCGATCTCATAACCGGCCTCCTGCGCACGGTGCAGGGCCAGACAGGAATCTTTGCCTCCAGAGAAAAGGACGCCAACTTTCATAAAAGCCAGGAAGAAGAGAGCGGTATATAAGCTTTTTCGGCCATATCTGGAGTGACAATGAACGTAATATTTAAAAACCGTCTGCCGTTTCTTTCCGACATTGCCTCTGTAGCATAGTAGCTATTGCGGCGGCTTCGTAAGCCGCAGGTCGGGGGTGCAACTCCCCCCAGAGGCTTTTTTTGTTGAAAATATGGGGTAAAGTATAACAATTACAATTTTCATATTTTACTTGTAAATGTTTATAGTCCTAGACTTTCTATATGCTCGTTTTGCAGCATTCTGAAGTTGTATTCTAGGCAGAGAATCTGCGATTGCATGATGATTGGGGCAAAGGACAATCAAGTTACTTTCTTTATTATTTGATGGATCTTTGTCAATGTGATGAACGTGAAGTTTTGTTTTGTTGTTGCCACATATTTGACATGCATTTCCAGATCTTTCGAGCACTTCTCTTCTTACACTAGTCTTAATTGGTACGCGATTTTTCTTTCTTTTTTCTCTTGCGCCCTCTCCGGCCTTCTTTATATGCTTAGGTTTAGGATCTTCTCCTAACCATTGAGATTTGTTTTCTGCCCATTCTTTTTCTGATCCATAATTACAGTTTTTACAAACATAGTAATGTCTTTCATATTTTTTATCGCGCATAATGGTCTTCTCGCTTCCTGGAGCTTTTTCAATTGTCCCATCAGAATATTCGTATACTTTTGAAAAGTAAGTGTATGGTTTTTTTTTGATGCCAATATCCTCTTCCCATTCTTTTTTTTCCTTTTTTGAAAGTGGCCTTTTACATTTTGGACAGCGTGTCTTCCAGATAAAAAAAGTTCCAAATGCCAAAACCACAGCAACGAAAAATGTAGGAGTGACAAAATCTGACAGATTGTCATTTAAAGCAAAAAGAAGCAATAGAGCTACGCTGATAATAGTAGCAAAACCGCCATAATAAAGAGGATCTCTGTATATTTCCAAAGGAGACAAAAATTTGTTTTCCACATTAAAAACCTCACTGAAGATATATATAAATGTTTGTTTAGTGGGAAAGAATATAATTAATATTTCTATTGATGATTTTCTATATGTTAACAGGCTTTCCAGAAGTCTTTCACGATATCTTTTTGGTTCCACGCAATTTCCAGATTATCAATCGTCTGCTGGTCTACCCACAAGAATTGTTCAGATTCTTCATTCAATATAATTTCCTCGTCCAAAAAACCAGAAAAGTATGTAATCTTGATATGATCATTGACAAGGGATCTGAAATAAGAATATGAAGATAATCTAATGTGAGTCTCTTCCCAGATCTCACGTATAAGAGCTTTCTCTTGGCTTTCACCATCTTCAACTCCACCTCCAGGAAGACAGAATTTCCCGGGGCAGGTATGGTCGGTCCTACTTCGTTGAAGAAATAGCACTTTTCCTTTGGCATCATACCCTATCAAGCAGGCAGCGTGCTTCATTCTTACACCCAGATGTCTTTGAAAGAATGGTGTTTTTCGCAGAAAACGCACGTAAACGTTTTCTCTCCAGTGCGGACAAAATCAGCAGGCACATGTTCCGCATTATCGGGATGCGATATACAGGCAGGGTTGGTGCAGGAAATTTCCTCGAACCCATAG
>CAZMDB010000068.1:0-8002 GCA_964565095.1 uncultured Methanosarcinales archaeon
CCGGTAAAGGGGCAGATATCTATACGATCGGTCCTTATGGAATCCAGAAGAAAGAAACTATCGGGATCAATACTGGCATCCCAAACATATCGATGTCAATTTTTGATTTATAAATAGGGGGAAACAACAGCAGGATGGACTATACGTTCATGCACAGGTATCAATATTCGTGATTCTCATGGTAAGTCAGATAATCAAAGAGATAATGAAGCATCTTCCAAAAGAGAAGATCAGTGATGGCGCATTCGAAGGAGCAAACATAGTTCTCTACACAAAGAGCAGAGAATTCTTCTCTGAGGGGCAGCAGCAGGTCCGCAGGGTTGTCAATATCATCAAGAAGCGCATCGAGCTACGTCCGGATCCTTCCATCTGCATAAGCCAGAAACGAGCACGGGAGATTATTCAGAAGGTCATGCCGGAAGAGGCAGGACTTGATACCATAATTTTCGATCCTGAACGTTCGATTGTCATCATCGAGGTGCAGAAGCCGGGAATGGCGATCGGCAAGGCAGGTTCTATCCTTCAGCAGATTACCGAGGAGACCTTCTGGGTACCTACGGTGCGCAGGAAGCCTTCGATCAAGAGCCAGATTGTCGAGGACATCCGTAGTGTACTCTATGAACATTCTGATGAACGTCGCAAGTTTCTCAATCAATCAGGAGAACGCATCTATAATGGCTGGCTCCGTGGCAAGAAAGAGGAATGGATCCGTGTGACCTATCTGGGAGCGGGACGGCATGTGGGACGAAGTGCAATCCTTCTGCAGACGCCGGAATCGCGTGTCCTTATCGATCGTGGTGTCGATGTGGGAAACAAGCAGGAAGCTTATCCGTTGCTGGAAGCTCCGGAGTTCCGTATCGAGGAGCTTGATGCGGTCATTGTCTCTCATGCGCATCTGGATCATACTGGTTTCCTTCCCTATCTGTTCAAGTACGGGTATCGTGGTCCGGTCTACTGTACGGAACCTACCAGGGATGTCATGTCACTGATGCTGCTGGATTTTGTCAAGATCATGGTCTCTTCTGGTGAGGACCCGATCTTTACCAGTGAGGAGATCAAGCAGATGGTCATGCATACGGTGACTCTGAACTATGAGGAGGTTACTGATATCACTCCTGATGTACGGATTACCATGTATAATGCCGGGCATATCCTGGGTAGTAGCATGGTGCACATCCATATCGGTAATGGGCTGCATAATCTTCTTTACACTGGGGACATAAAATATGGAAAGACCCGTCTGCTCGATCCTGCTGCAACCCGTTTTCCGCGATTGGAGACTCTGATGATCGAGGGGACATATGGTGCCCGCGACGCTGTGTTGCCGCCGATCCATGAGACAGAGCAGCAATTCATCGATATTATCACCGACACTATCAATACGCGAAAAGGGAAGGTGTTGATCCCGGTCCTTGGCGTGGGGCGTGCGCAGGAAGTCATGCTGATCGTGGAAGAGATGATCCGCAAGAAGCAGATCCCGGATGTTCCTGTCTATATTGATGGCATGGTATGGGACGTGACAGCCATCCACACCGCATACCCAGAATATCTCAATTCAGCGGTGCGCAAGAAGATTTTCCATGAGAACGAGAATCCGTTCCTGTCACCAGTATTCAAGCGTGTTGGCTCAAAGAAAGAACGTACGCAACTGATCGAAGAAGGGGCTCCGTGCATAATCCTGGCGACCAGCGGCATGCTGCAAGGAGGTGCCTCAGTGGAGTATCTCAAGGAGCTTGCAGAGGACAAGCGTCATTCGATGATCTTTGTGTCCTATCAGGGTGCCGGCACATTGGGGCGCCGCATCCAGAATGGAGAGCGTGATCTTGCTATCTCCCTGTATGGGGGGAAGGCAGCAAATGTATCCCTGAAGCTAGCGATCCATACGGTAGAGGGACTTTCGGGACACTCGGACAGGAAGGAACTGATGAATTTTGTGCGCAGGCTCAATCCTCAGCCGAAGAAGGTTCTGATCGGTCATGGTGAGCAGAGCAGGTGTCTTGATCTTGCGTCTTCGATCTACAAAAGCTATCGCATGGAGACTGTCGCACCACGCAATCTTGATTCAATACGGATCAAGTAGCGAAAATGTAATAAGCATGTTTTGTATACTATACAGTTGTGGAAAAGTATACTGTCAGCGATACGACAAGGTTCCCAGTAGTCCGTCATGCCCGAGAGAGGGTGCCGCATACTCCTGATTTTTACTATGCGCTTGATGTACGTACGGCGTACCGGACAGGTCCCTCAGATGATACCCCAGTGCAGAAAGATATGTCGCGCACTGACAAGATGTTCTATTATGCAGCCATCGCTGGAGGAGTTCTCACTGCGGCCGGAATTACCGGAATGATTGCCTGGCAGTGCTATGATGTGTTTTTTAAGTAATTATTTATACTTGTTCTTGCATAAAATGCAATAGTATGAGCGATCTAAGCGACTCAGTAGGACATGCGCGCCCAGTGATAGTGACTGGTGAGCGCGGGGTGAGGGCGCGTCTCAGTCGGGCATGGCAGGCAGTATGCCAGTTCGACCGGAAGTATCTGCCGTGGCCAGGAAGTGTGGTGCAGAAAGCAGCTGGTGTAGCTGTTCTCACGACGATCGTCTATACGTCCACGATGGGGTTCAGTACACATGATCCTTCAGGAAGTGTACCACGGAATCCGGCCATATCGCAGGGACAGGACCTGAGAGCAGCGTATCCACCCACTCCTGCGTCTTTGCCGAAATCCGATATGCAGGATTCTCAATCTTCTGAGAAATATCATACTGCAGATCGGCCGGCAGATTGATCCGTTTTGCTGCTGTCAGAAACTGCTCACGCAGATCCATCTGCTTCTTCTCGTGTTTCCTTCGGGCACGTTCATCCCCCTGCTGCCACAGCTGTTCGTACTCGACCGGCTCAGGAGGGTGCTCGGGCAGGTCGATATCCATCGCTTGCTTTTTCTTCCCTCGGCGCAGACTGATAGTCGCAAGGACCATCTGATGCATCTGTCGCAGGAATTCCTGGCGATCATGGGCGCTAAGGATGTCGGAGAAATTGCGCAGGAAGAGGTTGAAGGCGAATGGGGACGGTATATCCACTTCGGTGTAGGTGGTCTTGATGGCTCCTGATGCAAGCTTTTCCATGACCTGTCGGGCATGCGTGACATCCATGACATCATGCAGCACTTCGCGTCGTGCTTCATCTAGGATCACAAAGTGCGGATCAATGCGTCGTATGGTATTGAGAAGCATGGCACTGGATACCTGTTGGCGACCAACCTGTTTCCTTTTCCCTTTGTAGGTGCGTAGAATGAGGAAGGCCCTTGCTGCGCATTGGCGGAAGCGTCTTTTGAGCGCCTCGCTCTTGTCTATTGCCTGGATGAGGATGTCCGAAAGCTCCTCCTGGAGCAATCGCGGCAGGATGCGCTCGACGGGAGGACGTTTGCTGGAGGCGAGATAGAACCCATGATCAGATACAGCCATCTCCACAGTCTGGTGGGAGATGCGGGAGATGGTGTAGGCGATGCCGCGTGCCAGCGCTTCATTGGTGCGCCGTCCATACTGCGCAAGAAAGAATGCGTAGTGCTTGCCGTCTTTCTGGTAGTACTCGATAGAGAGACGATCCCTTCGGGGAGGGGAAGAGTAGTCCATCTGCGCCTTGACATAGTTGTATATAGCAAGAGCGGCCATCTTGTCCACGTAGAGATATTTGGTGATCCACTTGGTAGTCAGTGATTTTTTCTTCTGCTCAATGATCCGGTCTGCCAGTTTGCTGCGGAAATCATTGATGGCATGCGCCACATCGTAAGAGAGCGGCAGCATCTCGGAGTACCAGGAGGGGACAGTAGGTCGCCGTCCTTCGGCGCTTGCCACTTGGGCAACCATCCCTTTTGCATGGAGGAAACGGTACGTGTCGCCGCCGAGCACGAAGATATCATTGGGACGCAGGCTTTCCAGGAAGGCTTCGTCGATGACGCCGATCTGATACGGACCCTGCTTGACAGCGATGCCACCTCGGTCAGCTATGGTACCAAGGTTGGTCAGGTAGATCACCTTGGTCATGCGGCCTTTTCTGCCGAATGATCCTTCTTCGTGCCAGATCTTGGCATATACATACCGTTGTTCCAGATCGACGAATTCTCCTGACAGGTATTCCAGGATCTGCATGAATTTTCCTTTCGGGAAAGAATGATAACAGTAGCTTTGGCGGATCAACTGGAATGCATCTTCATCTTTCCAGGTCTTTTCCAGCGCCATCCCGAGGATATGTTGGGTCAGGACATCCGCAGCGTCAGTCGGGATATGGATGCGATCGATATGTCCTTCCAAGGCTTCTTTGAGCATCAAGCTGCATTCCATTAGATCGTCGCGATCCTGCACAATGATCCTACCTTTTGTGGTCGCGTGCAGTTGGTGACCGCTGCGTCCGACTCGTTGGAGCAGGCGGGCTGTGGATTTTGGTGACCCGAGCAGGACGACCAGGTCGATAAATCCGATGTCGATACCCAGCTCGAGGGAGGTTGAGCATACCACACATTTGAGCCTCCCGTGGCGCAGCTTGTTCTCGATGGAGAAACGATGCTCTTTGGAGAGTGATCCGTGATGGGCGCCAATCAGGCTTGAGACACTGTGAGGAGGCTCTTCGCCAATCTCATAGTACTGACCGGGGTAGCGTCGTTTCAGTTGATGGACCACGCGTTCAGTCGCAGCGCGTGTGTTGGTAAAGATCAGCGTCGTCTTGTGGGATTGTACCAGTTCGTTGATGCGTGCATAGGTCTCGTCCTGGATATGCCTGTGATCTGATGCGACCAGGTCGGCGACTGGTGAGATGACCTGCAGGTCAAGATCCTTGAGGAAGGGAATGTTGATGATTGTGCACGGGCGTGAGGTTCCTACCAGAAACCGTGCAACTTCCTCCAGCGGTGCGACCGTGGCGGATAATCCTACACGGCATAGACCTGCGCTGCGGTGGGAAAGGCGTTCAAGACTCAGGCTCAGATGGACTCCCCGCTTGTTTTCTGCCAGCGCATGGATCTCGTCGATGATGACCCATTGGAGATTGTGCAGGTGCCTGCTGTAGCTTGGTACATTGAGCATGATAGCCAGGCTCTCAGGAGTGGTGATCAGGATGTGTGGAGGCTGTTTTGCCATCTTTGCCCTTTCGCGTGGGGTGGTATCTCCTGTGCGGGTGCCGATGCGGATACCCAGGTCATGGCCTGCAATCTCCTCTATCTCGCGCAGCGGTCTGGCCAGGTTTATCTCTATGTCGTAATTGAGGGCCTTGAGGGGTGAGATGTAGAGCGCATAGGTGCGATCCTCCAGAATGCCTTTCTCTGCGCTATCAACCAGTTCATTGAGTATGCTCAGAAATGCGGTCAGGGTCTTGGTGGCTCCTGTGGGTGCAGAGATCAGTGTGTGGATCCTGCTATGGATCTGCATCACTCCATATCGTTGAGGAAGAGAGTATTCCTTGAAGCGTCCATAGAACCATTTCTTTACGAGGGGGTGGAGGATGCGGTCGAGCTGATCGATGCTGTCAGCTTCTGTCTTGTAGGTGATTGTATGTTCCATGTTCAGGGATTTGAATTATTTTCTATATAAAAAAATAATAGTATTGTTCTGTGTGTGTTGGAGAATCCTTAGTGTGTTTTTATGTGTTGCGTCAGAACAGGTGCTGCCTTATTCGGATAGGCAAGAAAGAGCAAGTTGCTCCATCCGTGGATAGGCGATCTCCATCAAGGTCTTGAGATTGACGACGTCGGCACGGTTGTATTCCATAAGAGTTGTGAGCGCCTTCTGGTCGCCGCGCTGGTATTTTTTCCAGAGGCGTACGGCCTGGCGGCCATCCACATCGGCAATATCCTCACCGCGAGATATGCCTAGGTCTTTCTCGATCTTTTTGAGCCCGCCCGAGTACCCGAGCCTGCGCAGCATGAAGCGCAGATCGATATGGAGATGGCTGAAATCCGCATCAGGAAAATTGTGCTGTAGGAAGGGAACATCGAACATGATGCCATTGAAGGTGATAAGCATTTTGTAGCGCAAGAGAAGCTGAGGAAGAGGGTGGAGATTTTTGCCATGGACAAGGATGTGGGTGTCCTCTCCGTCATAGAGGCCCACTACTGTGATCTGATTGCGGTGCTTGGAGAGTCCGGTGGTCTCGATGTCGAGGAAGCAGGGACGGAAATGGCGGTAACACCGCCAATGCTCCTTTTTGGGCAGGACTTCTGCAAAGTAGCGATGATCCTGGGTCTCAAGTGCCTGCAGCGACTCATCGATATGAGCGGCCATCTCGGTCGACTTTGCTTTCTCCCAATCAGTAATCCCTGATTTCCAGAGTTTCTCTTCACTTTTGGTGCTGATGCGGGGGATGTGGATGAAGGTACGGGTTAGCATATCGATGCTTTCTACTCGGCCTTTTTAATGATTGTTATACAAAATTACTTAAAGGAGGCATATATTCCCGGCCATATGCAGGATATGCGAGCTGCACTGTATGATCTTGTCGATTCATATCCTGAATCGGAACGCAAGGTGCAGGCACAGGATGTCGACCGCACATTGTTCCATCTGCATATGATTTCGCACGATCATGACGATGATCATGGTTTCTTGCGGGTCTGCGATATCGGGGCAGGGATAGGACTGCTGCCTTTTGCGTGCGCGCTTGCCGGAATGAAGGTCACCATCATTGATGATTTCTGTGATGACGGGATGGCAGAACTGTATGCCGCGATGGAACCCTTGTATCGTGCGCACGGGATTAAGGTCTTGCGTGGTGATATCTGCGACCTTTCGGTGCCCGATACCACCTTCGACGTGGTGTTCTCAAACCGGATGCTTGAACATCTGCATCACTCCCCGCGAGCCGGGTTCCATAGGATAAGGGAAGCCGTGGTCCCTGGAGGGCGATTGATTCTGGGGGCACCGAATTGCACCAATCTGCGTAAGCGCCTCTTGATGCTTACAGGGCAGTTTGCATGGAGCCCTTTGCAGGATTGGTATTTCAGTCCCAGGTTCCGCGGTCATGTGCGGGAGCCGCGGGTGGCAGATCTGGTCACTATAGCCAAGGATCTGGATCTTTCATCTATCGAGGTCATAGGACGCAATTGGCTGGGATACAGGAGCAAGAGTCCGATGCTACGCCGACTCATGCCACTGGTGGACCCTGTTATATCTTATTTCCCGTCGCTGTGCAGCGATATATATGTGAAGGGGCAAAAGCGCGATGGCTAGGAGTATGTTAAAAGACTGGCGCATGGTCGCGGTACTGGTAACGGTCACGACTGTCTTTGTCATCCAGCACTACATGAATTTTTCCTGGGATTTCAATTCCTATCTTCTCAATGCGCAATACTGGTTTTCTGATGGCATATATTTTGAGCCGTACCGTC
The DNA here is from genome assembly GCA_964565095.1 of uncultured Methanosarcinales archaeon. GTDB lineage: Archaea > Nanobdellota > Nanobdellia > Woesearchaeales > DATGWN01 > CAZMDB01. The sequence continues at coordinate 7,377 of CAZMDB010000068.1, forward strand.
CGCCGCTCATGCCGATCGCATTGGGGATGCTCAGTGTGTTGGGGTGGAATGCTGCCTCGTATATGTATGTGGTCTTAGGATCCCTTCTGGTCGGGTTTGCCAGTTGGCAGCTGGCACGTTCGACGGGTCTCGATCCATTCATATTCTATGTATTCCTGATGAGTCCGTATGCTCTTGTCTATGGAATGTTCAATGGCACCGAGTTGGTATCGTTGGCGTTCCTGTTGCTTGCTGTCGTCAGGCTCTTGAAGCGTGATCCCATGGCAGGTCTTTTTCTGGCCTTGGCTGCTCTCTTGCGGTACTCCTATCTTCCGGGGTTGGTCCTGCTCATATTCTTGTGGGACTGGAAACGCATCCTGAAGGGCGTCACTTGGTACGCTGCTGCGCTTTTCCCGTGGCTGCTCTACAATATGATCAAGTATGGAAACTGGTTTGCAAGTATCGCAGACCAGTATGCGATGAATATGGTGTATCGCCATTACATCAACCAGCCGTTCCGGTGGCAACATATAGACCAGGTAATTGGTCCTCTGTATCCGTTCCTTCTGTTGGGGGTCCTTAGTCTCATCGTATACCTTGCAGTATGGAGGCAGCAAAAGACGTTCCCAAGGGCGCGCATGGGCACG
>CAZMDB010000069.1:0-7685 GCA_964565095.1 uncultured Methanosarcinales archaeon
TAAAGATGTAGCGTCATTGGTTCTTGTTCTAGTGCTTCTAGGTGTTGTAGCATACTTTGGCACTAGTCTAAGCGTGGGAGGGTTAGATATAAAGCGGGATACTGTCTATTTACCTGTCTTCACCAATACTGAGTGTGCTGTAATCGCTCCAGACCATGAAGTCGAATACGACTTTGCATCAAAGCAAAATGATGATGGATGGGTGCAACAGTACTGTTCCAGGGATGATCATAGAGTCTACACAAATCGGTGCGAGATAGAGTTCGAGTCACCAGAGTCCGGACTATTATCTAGCTTTATAACGGACATGTATAAGTGTCCATTAGATGCAGATCTCCCAAACAAGGATAATGAATGTGAAAAGTATCGTACAGGTGGATCTATCTCTTATGGTTGAGATGAGTTTATCCTGGAGCAGGCACGAGATAATCTTGGATTTGGTCTGGTAGATCCAGGTGATCTAAGGTATAGAGTAGTGGCAAATTGGTACGGTCTAAAAAGCATCGATTCAAACAACTACCTATCCAAAGAGGTCACTTGCGACGTGAGTCGGATCCAGGAGCAGGGATATACCTTCTTGCAGGATGATGCTGAGGATGCAGCCCCAAATGGAATTCTCCCATTCAACCAGATTATGAATTACGTGTCTGCTGTCTCTCCAGCAGTAAGCAAGAATGTTATTCTGTACGAGGGAGATGTCGTCTATACCATCGGGAATAAGGTGGCTTATCCAGTAGAGCAAGATCCTGATGGTGTTCGATTTGTTAATCTGAATAAGCCGATAAGTGCTCCTGATTTGATTTGCAATCCTGCGCTTCCCTACTGTAGTGACGATGGCACTGAAATCATGGATCTTGATACTTCAGATGATGAAAATGCAAAAACCTGCAATGAGCTGTATGGCAGCTTTGTCAATCAATACATACCGAATCCGGACAATAGTGATATTGTATGTAAGTTCGTGTGCGTTGATGGAAAACTTGAGTCCACAGACTGCAAAAACATCCCTGATTGTGAAGAGGGTATATTTAACGAAAAATACGAATGTGTTGTAGCTGACGTGGAAGATGAGGATGATGGAGCTATATTGACTCCTGAGATACTCTACATCATAGGGTTTTTCTTGATTGTGATTATGATCATGATTGTAATCAAGATTCGGAAAGGGGGTGTGCGCAAATGAGCTTTCTTCCGACTGTTTGGGAGTTATTGATCCCAAACTTCAATATTTCCACTGTAATTGGGGTTGTGATTGCCATAATAGGTATAGGAATCCTCTACTCTTCAAAGCCATTGGAGCGCATTTTTGGAGGTCTAGTCAAACCTGTGGGCATTATCGCTGTCCTGGTATCAATCATCTTGATCTGGGGTGTATCAATAATTGAAGATTTCGCTAGTACATTGGGTGGTAATTTGATGCTCTGGGGTACAGTGATCACGTCAATCGTTGCACTTCTTTTGTTTTACGAGCCAAAGAAGAGGAGGGGTCGCAAGTGATAGGTTGGATCATAGTATCATTGCTGTTCTTGCTGTTATGGGGCTTTATGCTCTTTGAGATCGGAAAAATGGATGAGACAAAGGTGCTCTTCTATTTGATGCTGTACCTGCCGATAGCATTGCCAGTGTTACTGAGCTTCATACTTGCTCCAATGACTGTCATGGGTGTACTAATCTCATTGAGCTCATGGGCAATTATTCTCTTATTGGTCATGATAATCGAAAAGATTGCCTGGGGAGTCACACTTAGGGAAATATCTGGAGAAGATCAAATGGTGTGGTTCTATCTCAGCTACATCATCCCTCTGTTCTGGATTTTATATCGGGTGACAAAGCTACGATGAGAAAGGGCAGACAAAAAAGGTGGATGAAAAACGCAATGTGGGCGGCAGTAGGGATTGTTATTATCATTGCATTGGTAATTACCTTGAGGTTCATGTAGATGAAGACAAGACGCAGTAAGGGACAGAGACTCACTATTTTATTCCTATTCATTCTTTTATTGGGTTGCCTTATCTATCTTGGTGCGTCATTCAGTGTTGGGGAATACAATATTGATGGAAATCAATATCTGGAGAAAAGGTGTCAGGACGTTGATGAATTCAAGGAACAAGGCTATCGTCTTCAAAAAGTCACAGACGAGGGCTGTGAAAGGGTGAAAAAGGAATTGAAGGGGAGCGTAGTGGATACAGGATCTTTGAGGTATTGTTATACTGATAACATGAATTTTAAGACGCGTGCGCAGAAGGATGGTATATGTGAGGAGCGTTTAGGTAATGGATGGCGATATGATAGTTGTCGGAAGAAGCCTGGCTATGTTTATCCGAAGTTTTTATGGTGTTATTATCCACAGATAGATTATCAAGGTGGATTGATCACTGTAGTCAATACTTGTGACCTTGACCAAAATGATCTTCTTGCTGGAGAAACCTTCTCGGGTGGAAGGAGCATAACAAAATATGATCTGCGATACCCTGCAAAGGGGTTCTGTAAGGCTCATCCTGCAATATTTACTGATGACAAGGAGAAAAAAACCATCACAAGCACAACTGTGTATCAAATGCTGCAGGATGGTGAGGATGTTGTAATACCACAAGGGCAAACATTGACTTTATTCTATATAATGGAGAACAATTATAATCTACCTACGATCTGTGATAGCTCAAAAAATCAGGCTCTTAATCTTAAGACAAACCAGACATGCCTAAGCACTACAGGCATGGTTTATCTTTGCTCTGAAGGGACTTTTGATGCACTATCAGGGACATGCGTGGTGCAAGCGGACACTCCGTGCGATCCAGGCTATCGGTATGATGTGGAAATGAAAAAATGCATCCGAAATGCTCCAAAGCAGGTAGCATGTGATCCAGGGTGTTTCTACAGTGTTGATCGAGATGCATGTATTTGCTATGCGGAAAAAGAATACCTCTGTGATGAAGGCGAAGTTTTGGTGGAACCAGAAACGGAGCAGGAATGTGATGATGTAGGCGGTGTCTGGGATATATGTCCGCAATGTCCAGACGACAAAGTATGTAATAGCGATTTGTGTGAGCCCAGGTGCAGTAAAGGACAAAGGTGTCAGGAAAAGGTCGAGCAAGATCTTTGCTCAGAGCCCCGCAAAGTAAGTCGATCCGGAATGTGCACAAAATTAGGAGACCCTGTAGACGATTGCGAGGGGGGTGTCTTACTCAACGATGGATGCTATATAAATAACCAATTACAGTGTCCTTTTGGATATTCTGAATATGAAAATGCTTGCTTAGAAGAGCTGTGGGAGATTGATCTCTGTCCTTTCGAAGACGAGTGGTATAATCAAGAGACTGATTCATGTGAAGGTGTCCCCGCAGAAGAGATGAGATGTAGTGATGGGTCTACCCCGACAAGAAATGGGATCACAGGGCGACTGGAGTGTCCAGAGGGGCTTCCTGAGTACAAAATATGCGAAGCTGACAAAGTATATAGCAAGTCAGAAGGCAAATGCGTTCCGGAGATAAGCGTGTACGATCCAGACAGAGATGAGTTCGTGCTTTATAAAGAGATATTCAAGGATTGTGAGTCAGACGCAGAATGCTATGACATTGATGATTCTTTGGTGTGTAACGAGGAGTCGGGATTCTGTCACACTGATGTGCGCTCCATGAAGACTCAAATCGCACAACAGGAGCAGCTTATCAGTCAAATGCAGCTAGTTATATTCATTATGATACTAATTATTGGAGTCGTGATCATGATTCTCTCTAAGAAGAATAAAAAGAGGAGGAGGCAGAAGAGATGAAGCGAAAAAAGAGAAAAATGATTGCAGGTGTCTCTCTGATTGTGATAGTCCTTCTTATAGTGATATGCTGTGGGCTTCTCTTCTCTCTTTTGGGGTTCTTGAGTATTGATGTAGATCTAGCAAGATTCGAGCAGACATTCTTCATGCCAAAGCAAAATCTGAGTGGTGGTGTCATGATCACGAACGAAATTCAATTAAAGATGCACCCAAATGTCAGAGATTCGATTGAGCAGTATTGGCATGAAAATCCAGGTAGAGAATATCATATGTGCATTGATGGCTATACAGACTTTGATCAAGTAAGTGAAGATTGGAGAGATGGTGATCCCAGAATGGTTCTGACCTCAATATCACACGCAGTGGTCGGAAATCATACCTATGTCAGCTCAGGGAGGTGTGAGGGAGTTGCTGTTATCCATAGTCATCCTAGTTCGTTCTGTCGAGATACGCTATCTATGTTCGATGCGGAAGCGGCAAAGTGGCACTTTGAGAATGGTGTCTCCGTGTATTTGATTCAATGCGATGAGGGTAGGATTGAAGCGTACACCAGGCAAAATCTCCTGAAGGGAAGAATTGTGAGGTTGAGTGAAGTATGAAAATTCAAAATACAGTGTTTGTGATATGTGTCATGTCTTTACTGCTTGCTACGTCAGCTTTTGCCTGTGACCATACTGCTTCCGCAGAAGCATACTATACCTTTGATAGCGATGCAACCGATTCAGTGGCATCAACTGACGCAACGGTGCATGGAGCCACTCTGACCACCGACAACGGAGGGTACATCGGCGAAGCATATGACTTTGACGGAGTAGATGATTATCTAAGTATCCCAGATCAGTCCTTCTTCAGTCCAGCAAACAATCAGGTCACGTATCAAGCCTGGATACAAATCGATGAGACTGTGAATCGAAAAATCGTGTTTGCGAAGGGTACATCTTCGGGTGACTATGAGTTTCTTATTGAGGTGAATGGTGACAACCCCCGTGTTATAGTCTTTGATGCGGACGGATCAATAGATTATTCAGTTGCAGATGTTCCTGTGAACTTAGAAGTGGGTCGGTGGTATCTGTATACAGTGACTATCGATGATAGTGCAATTAAAGTGTATGTAAACGCTGACCTTGCATGGACGCAAGCTTACGATCGAACACGCGGATCTGATGGGACACATAGTCTCAACATTGGAACCTGGAACGCAGACTCATACTTCTTCAACGGGAAAATTGATGAAGCGGCGGTGTATTCACGAGCCTACAGTCATGATGAGATTGAAGATATATACAATCTTCAGCATTTTTATGACCAGCAATACCCCTTTTCAAGGGAACTCCCAAATTCAATAATCAATGATGCTCTTGCCTATTATCCTTTTGAAGCAGATGCAACAGATTCTTTTTCACGATACGATGGAACCGTGCACGGGGCAACATTGACCACAGGACGCGGGGGTATAATAGACGAAGCCTACACTTTCGATGGCGGCGATTACATATATAGCCCGTACAGCACAGGTTCATCATATTCTTATTCATTATGGATTAAGTTATCATCGGTTGGTACAGTACACTATATAACCTCCGGCCAAATCAATCAATACTCCGCAAATCTAGCTGTAAGTAGTAGCGGCAAGGTAGGTATGACTGTTGGCAGCGCAGATAGCTGGAATTTTGAGGGTGACACTACTCTAGTTGCGGACCGATGGTATCATATTGGCGCAACATTTGACGGGACCATAAAAAAAATATACATAGACGGTGAACTAGAGACTAGTAACGAAGCAATAGGCTCTATAGACACCGATACCGCCAATAATATAGGCAGGCGTAGCGACGGGGCGGGGTATTTTAGGGGGATTATTGACGAAGTAGGTGTCTGGGACCGTGATTTGACCTCAGCAGAAGTCTCTGAGCTCTACGCTTCCGGATCACCTGGAACTGATCAACAGGCTCCATTCGGAAGCATCAATGAAGCTCCAGCGGTAGAGTCAATCAGCGTGACAAACACTGGAGAGATACATACGAATGATATTGTTGATGTGCAGTTCCAGGTAAGCGATGCTGACCAGGATGATTTGGATATAACGATTTCTTGGGAATATAGTACCGATAACGCTACCTGGCAAGCAGCTCCGGGATCAGAGCCACCATCAGGTGGAGATGATACAGAGGTATTTGCTGCACAGACATATGCAACATACAACGGTAATCTCTATCATACAAGTGGCACGGGTGATTTAGAGCTTACCTCACATGATACAGATTATTACTTTAGAGCTAAAATTGAAGTCACAGATGGCACATACACAATAAGCTCACACACAAGCAGTTTTCAGGTTCTGAACGATTTGCCCGTGATAACCTCTGCATCTTCCAATACTGCGGAAGGAAATCCCGCTCAAGTCGGTGAATCTATACGATTCACAATGTCTGGTACAGATGCCGAAGACGATTGGGTGGAGATCTTTATCTGTAGCAATTACGATGCAACATTTACTTCATCAACAAATCATACATGTAGTATCGTATGCAAGTCCTCTGGGGATAGTGAGTCAGTCCCACTAATGGGAGGAGATACAGAGACTTTCGGTAGTTTCCATTGGGACAATGTAGAGACAAATGATGCATACTGTGATTATACAGCTCAAGCCTCAGATCCTTCACAAGGAGAAGTCTACGGTTTCATCTACGATGGTTCGGCAACGGAGGCTAGCAATATATCATACTATACAAATGAAGCTCCTGTTTTGGAGAATGCTTCGTACCAGGACACAAATGGAGACACTTCGTTTTATTTTGGAGAGCAGTTGGATTACTTTCGAATAGATGTCAGCGATGACAATGACACAAGCCTTGCTCCTATCATTACTCTCACGGATCCAGATGGAGCCTTGGTAGTTGATTCGGCTACTATGCAGGTGGTCTCAGGAAACACTATGGGCTATGAAGGTGATGTTTTGCTAGATGCTATAGGGAATTGGACGGTGAACATTTCTGTGTCTGATTCTGATGGGGGAAGTGCATCCTATGGGGCGAAAATAGAGGTCAGTGGAACTGATGTCAGCGTACCTGGACGGGTCTATGCATATGATTATGAGGCTCTTCCGACTTATTCCCTAATCTCAAGCGACATATCAACATACGACTATTCGGCTGTTGAGATCAGGATTACCAATGAACAGTCATTTGCAACTGTTGATGCAATAATCGAGGAGATGAAAAACAATTCGCAAAATGTCATATTGACACTCTACGACGATTTGGGTAATTCAAGTAAGAGTGTGGACTACATTGAAAACAACTACGAAGCGCTCATCGATAGTGATCATCTAGGTGCAATGCTCATGTTGAAAGTATATGTGCCCGATGCCACTGCAAATACAACATCGACAATCAGTGTCCTTCAAAATATCACCAAAGCGATGTTCCAGACAATAGACAACCGCTTCCCCATTTATTATCGAAATTTCGAGGGATCAGACACGTACACATATGCAGATCCAGATCCATATGCATATATCAAGCCGAATAATGCCACGGACTTTATAAATAAAGAACAGGCATACCTCCGCAACTCAACATCCACATCACGCATATATGCTGATATGACAGATGAGCTAAAGCTGCAAGCTCTGACATTCCAGAATAATGTTCTGACGAATCTACGAGCATCACTAGCTAGTAATCAGTCTTATAGCGCAGAGAATCTGATTAAGCTTAGCAACGGAGACCTTATCGTCCTCAATAATGAATCTACTAGCCAAACCTTCGGAATAACAGTAGAGTCAGGTGTCTCGGGAATGGATGTATATGCTTTACTTGATAAACAAGTGCTTGAGACCGACAACGACGGAACAATCGATGTACCTGTAGCTGCTACGAATGCAGAAGTTGTGTATTTTTCTAACCTCAGTAGT
>CAZMDB010000070.1:0-7316 GCA_964565095.1 uncultured Methanosarcinales archaeon
TGCTTTTTGGCATTCTCCCAGAACTCCTTGAGGTGGTTGGGGTTGCGTGGATTCTCGTATTCGAGCGCCTGCTGAGCCATCTCTAGCTTGTCAAGCTGCTTGAGGATCTGCGCCTCTTTGGTCTCTTGCTGTTCATATTCTTTGTATAGCAAGCACATCTGATTACCATGATCGATATATTGGGCAAGTTCCTCCATCGCTTTTTGTTCTTGGCTTCTCTTTTTCTTTTCGAGGTCATGATCTGCGGTGAATCCGTGTTCCCAGACTACGTCGCCAGTCAGTATTTCACTGAGATCGTGGATAAGCGCCATCTGAGTGAGCTTATGCATATCACATTCAAGCGAGGGACCAAGAAGATAGGCCATCGTAGTGACCCGGAAAGAGTGCTCGGCGATGCTTTCCACATTCGTGATCCCGTGGTGCAGCCATCCGGTCCGGGGGATTTTCTTGAGTCTGCCAAGAAGAGAGAACAGAGTGAGCGGGTCAAACTGTTTCTTGCGTGGCATGAGGATGAAAGTATCTTGCAGCTTATCAGTTTTTACTATCACACAGTTACTGCAGAGTCAAGTCGTTACATTTTTAAATGAATTGGTGTTGCAAGGTTAGTACAGGTCGCTTCCCGGCTACGGCCCGGAGGCATCCAACAGGTGAGAAATCATGGCAAAACAGACAGTAGAGACGCTGGTCAACGGCGGAAAGGCTTCCGCTGCACCTCCACTCGGTCCGGCTTTGGGACCGCTGGGAGTCAATATCGGCCAGGTCGTAGCAAAAATCAACGAGAAAACAGCTTCTTTTGCAGGCATGCAGGTGCCGGTAAAGGTCATCGTCGATGACCAGACAAAGGAGTTCGATGTGACGGTAGGTACACCCCCGGCCAGCGCACTTATCAAGAAGGAAGCTGGTATTGAGAAAGGCTCGGGCAACCCGCGGGCTGAGAAGGTCGCGGATATCAAGATCGAGCAGATCATCAAGATTGCCCAGATGAAGCAGGATGATCTTCTGGGCAAGGATATGGTGGCAAAGTGCAAGGAGATCATCGGTACATGTAATTCGATGGGTGTCCTTGTCGAGGGGAAGGCCGCCCGGGATACGATCACAGCCATCAATGGCGGCGAGTTCGTGGACAAGATCAAATCAGGAAAGACCGAAATCTCGGAAGAGGAGAAGAAGCAGCTTGAAGCTGAGAAGAAGAAGCTCCAGGAAGAGATCGAGAAGCATCACGAGGAGTATCTCAAGAAGGCCAAGGAGATTATGGCGCAGCTTGGGGAAGCTGAGAATCGGGCCATCCGTAAGGAGCTTGAGGATCAGGGTATTCCGATGCAGGTCATCAACGAGGTTGCTCCTGTCGAAGTCGAGAAGAAGTGAATGCTTCTTTTTCCCTTTTTATTATTCTTTTTTTTCTGAAATTTTATAAATGCAATACGATTCCCCTTTCCTAGAATGGATGACGAGATATCGTTTTCGGAATATTATGCTATTATCAAGAAGAACTGGCTCATCGTTCTGCTTGTTACGCTTCTGGTGTATGGAGGTATCATTGCCTACACCTTCCTTTCAGCCCCGGTGTTCGAGGCGACAAGTCTTATCATAGTGGAGCAGCAGGATACAGCGGTGGTCCTTGACCAGCTTAGGGGTCAGCGGCTCGACATTGATACGCAGATCCAGATCATCAGGAGCATGCCTATACTGGGCGCAGTAGAACGAGCGGTGCCGTATCCGTTCGAAGTCGATATCGATGCGATACAAGGCTCATCAGTCATCGAGATTGTTGCAGAATCACAAAGCCGACGCGGCGCACAGCTGGCTGCCAATATGATTGCGGACCGGTATATCAACGAGACTCTCAGCCAGAAACGTGAAGACGCATTTTCGGTCAGTCGGGTCATCAGCGACCAGATCCGCACGTATCAGAATGAGCTGGAGGATCTCAATTATCTTTCTCTGACCATGCAGGATCAGAAGAACCGTACTGCAGCCGAGCAGATAGAATATAATGCCTTGCGACAGGAGATCAAGGCCAAAGAGGATCTGTACAACTATCTATTGGCCCGACGTGAGGAGGTCGGGATCGTCGCACAGGAGAACAGCGGAGCGGTGCGTGTCATCCAATATGCTGATATCCCTATCAGTCCGGTGCGGCCGCGTATACTGCTTAATCTGGGGCTTGGATTCTTCATTGCCCTTGCTGCAGGTTTCGGCATGGCATTCCTGCTCGAATATGTCCGAAATACTTTCCAGAGTGTCTCTGAGATCGAGAAGCGTTTCGGAGAAGTGGTAATGACGTCCATCCCGCGGCTGAAGCGGTCCACCTATAAGCTGGTCCAGCATGTGGACCACAGCGTGGCAGAGAGTATCCGGATGCTGAGAGCAAATTTCCTGTTCTTCATAAAGGATAATGACATCCGCACCGTCTGCGTGACGTCACCTCAGCAGGGAGATGGAAAGACTACCACTGCGTACAATCTGGCCCGCTCTCTGACCCGCAATAGGATAAAGGTGCTTCTGATCGATGCTGACCTGCGCAGCCCGAAATTCGAGAAGCTGTTTGTCCGCAAAGGACAGGTCAAGGGTCTTTCTGATGTCATCCTAGGAAGCAGCAAGCTGGGAGATGCGATCGTGGAACATAAGGTAGCAGGTACGGACCAGAAGCTTGCTGTGCTGTACGGCGGGTCACCATCGAGCAATCCTTCAGAATTGATAGGGTCCCACAAGATGCACGATATCTGCCGTGGACTCAAGCGCAGCGAGTACGATGTAGTCCTTTTCGATTGTCCGTCGCTCCAGTATTCGGAGACGCTCCACATGGTGTCCGAGGTTGACGGGGTGCTATTGGTGGTCGGGTACGATAAGACCAGCAAGGCGGCATCAGAGGCAGCCCTCAAGGCACTCAAGAAGGCTAAATCCCGCATCGTGGGTGTTGTGGTCAACTACCTGAAGTGATCACCCGGATCCGAACAGTAGGATGATACCGCTGATCACGACGAGGATGGCGGCAATGATAAGAAGCACGATCTGCAGGCTGTCCGAGAATGCGGCTACCACAGCTAAGGCAAGGCCACTGAATCCGAGGAACTTGCCGAAGGGTTTTCTAATCTGCATAGCGTCTCGATGTTGCCGGTGTTTACATAGCTATGGGTGGCGCTTAACGAAAGATTTATGAAGGTATGGCCGGGGCAATCTTTCTATGAAAAAATTTGTGGCTGGGATTTTGGGGTTCGGTATCCTGCAAGGGGTCCTGGGAATGGTTGCTGTCATGCAACTGACGGATCAGAACCGGGGGTATCTGTCAGGCCCGTGGGTGCATTTTGCTGCATTCTTCCTGAGTGCCATGGTGCTTGTCTATGTGTTGCGACATGATTTTGTCAATTTCCCTTATCCGCATCTGGTCGCATTCTTCTATGGCGTGGTGGTTGCAGTCCTTGTGGAGGCGATCCAATACTATATTCCGCACCGGACCTTCGGTCTTGATGACATGCTGTGGAGTGTGGCAGGAAGTACGGTGTATGTGGTCATCGGAAAGTTGTTCCATGCGCTTTGGGATAGAAGATGAGATCAGCCTATAAGCTTGCATTCTATGTCGACCAAGGCAGCAGGAAGGGGATGTCATGCGAGCAGTGCGGCCAAGGCATACGTGGGATGTATATCGGGTTCGAGTTTTCTGCTTCGGAACTGGAAGGGATCGCAGCACATGTGAAACGAGAGACACGTCCGTTGGTGCGCACGAGTGCGTTTTTTTCCGGAGAGCAGGTATGTTGGGCGCTTCTTCTGCGTGAGCATCTGCCGCAGCAGGGGGTAGTCAGGTACATGACGGACGGACAGGCGTTGTTCCGGCTAGGTGCTTATGTGCCAGTGCGGGTGCGTTCCTGTGATTCGTCGCTTGTTGAATATGTCTCCCCTTCTCATTTCGCAGGACGTATCATCACATTCTCTGACCGTCCGGGTCGAATCGATCGATTTTAAATATCTTGTTTGCGTTGGGCACTGCAGATGATATCCAAAAAAGAGGTATTGCTGCAGGATGCAGCATTCTTGCAGAGTTCTATTGATGCGCTCACCGCGCAGATAGCAGTGCTTGATCAGTACGGGCGTATCGTGATGGTCAATGAGGCATGGAAATCATTTGCGCACGAGCACGATCTTGATGACCCAGGTGTGGGAGCAGACTATCTCAGGGTGGCGGAATCGGCGCAGGGAGAATTCGCTGAGCAGGGCCATGCTGCCGGACGCGGAGTGCGTAAAGTGCTTTCAGGCAGGCAGTCTTCGTTCCGTATGGAGTATCCATGTCAGACTGCTAAAGGTACGCATTGGTTCCAGATGCGGGTCACCTCGTTCCGGTTCTCTGACGCAGTATGGGCAGTTGTGGCGCATGAGACCGTGACTGAATTGAGGGAGGCGCAGGAGCGGATCCTCGAGCTTGAGCATCAGTGTGCCCAGAGGCAGCGCATGGAGTCGCTGGGGCTGATGGCAAGTGGGGTGGCGCATGATCTCAACAATCTGTTGACACCATTGGTGGGTTATCCCAAGCTTATCGGACGTGGACTGGATGGTGCAGACCCGTTGCAGTCGACGGTCAGGAGCATGGAGCAGGCGGCAGCCCGTGCGCAGGCTACCGTGGACGATCTGATGACGATGGTGCGGGCGGGCCAGACCCAGCGTCAGCCGCTGCGGCTGCATTCTGTGGTCGCGTCGTATCTTGACTCAGGAGCTCATGCTGCATGCGAGGAAGAGTTCCCCAAAGTGCGATTCCTGCCTGTCAACGATTCCAAGTGGGCAATACAGGGAGCCGAGAGCATCCTGTTCACGATGATCATGAACCTATGCAGGAATGCGGCAGAGGCGACCAAGCGGGGGACGGTGCGGATCATATCCAAGGATGTGGTGCATGCCGAGCCCTATGAGGCGTACGAAACCATACCTGCTGGTTCCTATGTGATGCTGGCGGTAGAGGACAGCGGAGAAGGCATATCGCAGGATGCGATCGGTCATCTGTTCGAGCCCTTCTATACAAAGAAAATCCTCAATAGGACAGCGGGCACAGGTCTGGGAATGTATATCGTGTGGTCCGCAGTCAAAGGACATGATGGCTATGTGGACGTCGGATCTGATCGGAAGGACGGCACGTCCATCCGTGTCTATATACCCCGCACCCTTGAGGAGCCCTGATCACATCTCTTCTATCGTCTCGATGCCAAGGAGGCTGAGCGCATCCCTGAGTATGGTACGATATGCGTGCAGGATACGGATCCTCAGTGATGAGCGTGGGTTATCGAGGACCGGACAGTTCTGGTAGAATACATTGAATTCCTGTGCCAGTTCAAGACAGAACGCTGCGATCTGTGAAGGATCGTTCTTTGTGTAAGCAACCGTAATACGGTCCGGGTAAGATGAGAGCAGCTTGATAAGGCGGAATTCATGCGCATCGATATCATCGACCGGGGTTTGCTCTTGTGCGGATGCCTTGCGCAGGATGGAGCTTGCACGTGCATAGGTGTAGAGCAGATAGGGCCCGGTGTCTCCCTCGAGTTGTGTAAGTTTGCTGATGTCGAAGATAGTATCATTGCTGCGATAGTTCTTCAGGTCGCCGTAGATGATTGCAGCCCGGGCAATCTTTTGAGCGCGGCTCTGCAATTCGTCTTCTTCAAGCTCATGGCGGTCCTTTATGGCCTCGCGGGTGATCTGTACGGTCTCTTCCCAGATATCCTTCATGTACATCGTCTTGCCTTTGCGTGTAGACATCTTCTTTCCATCAGTACCCAGATAGAGGCCATGGTCGACATGGATGCACGAGGTGGCCCATGGATGACCGAGCAACTCCAGGATGACGAAGACCTGCTGGAAATGCCGCTTCTGCTCTCCGCCTACTTCGTATATCATGGTATCAAATGCATACTCTTCGTGACGCTCTATGGCTGCTGCAATATCACGGCTGGTGTAGATGGAGGTGCCGTCGGATTTCTGGATAATCGCTACTCCCAGATCCTTATCCTCCAAGTCGACGATCAGTGCACCATCACTGCGTTGTGCAAGATTTCTGTCAGTAAGGTCCTTGATGACCTTCTGCGCTTTCTCTGTGTAGCGTGACTCGCCTGAGATGACATCGAAACTGACACCGAGAAGCTGATAGATACGGTCGAATTCTTGTACGCTGTACTGGCGGAACTGCTGCCACAATTGCGTGCAATGCGCGTCGCCCTGTTCGAGCAGACGGAATTTCTCACGGGCCTGTGTCTCAAGGTCCTCATTCATTTCCTGATTGATCCGGACATAGATGTCAAGAAGATGCTGGATGGGATCTTTTTGGAGCGCAGCAGGATCCCCGTAGAGTTCGTATCCTAAGAGAAGCTTGCCGAACTGGGTGCCCCAATCTCCGAGATAATTGATGCGGGTAACCTCATAGCCGATCCTTTCATAGATGTTGGCAATCGCATTGCCGATGATAGTTGAGCGAAGATGTCCGATGCCGAAGTGCTTGGCGATATTGGGAGAGGAGAATTCGATGACTGCTTTCTTGCCGTTCTTGGAAGCAAGAAGAAATTGGTCACTGGTGATGGTGTTGAGCATCTGTTGCCCGGTGGCGGTCTTATCAAGGTAGAAATTCAGATAGGGACCTTCTGCTGCGATGCGTGCGATACCGTCCTGTGCCCTTATTTCCTTTGCCAGGTCTGCTGCGATCTGCTGCGGCGCCTTTTTCATCTGTTTTGCCAGGATAAAGCACGGGAATGCGAAATCTCCCATCTTCTCTTCAGGTGGGATCTCGATGGTCCTGTCGATGACTTCTGTGTCAAGCTTTGTGGTGTTATGGATGAGGCTGATAATGATGTTTCTCATGAGAAGAAGGCATCGTGGATGATTTAAAAAAGTTTGGCAGAGTATGTATTTATAAATACGTCTTTTTTCCTGATGGATATGCAGTTGTATGATGGTTCGGGATGTTCCTTGTATCTTGGCCAAGAACAGGAGTCGCATGTTGACACAGGCGGCGGAACAGGCCGCATCGCTCCTCTTCGACGCGGCTCGGTGAGACAGTTCGGGTCAGACTATATACGGACGGATGTCAGAGGGCGTCCTGCCTACCTGTTTGATGATCATCATCCCGCGTTCTATGGCTGGGCAGAGGCGTGCTATGAAGGGGCTGTAGAAAAGGGGCTTATCGTGCTGCACTTTGATGCGCATGCTGATGCCAGATGGCCTGATGCAGGCGGAGCCCCCGCAGACGATCTTGCGGCAGTAGCTGGACATATCAGAGGGTTGCGCATTGATTCTTTCATCGGTGCGGGCGTGCGGTCAGGTCTTGTTTCCAGCCTCGTATGGGTGGA
>CAZMDB010000071.1:0-7288 GCA_964565095.1 uncultured Methanosarcinales archaeon
GGTGATGGGAGTCGGCCGCAGGAGGCATGCATCGCATCATTCGGTGTGCAGTTGGCAAAGCATATGCAGGATCGCAGTTATCATGTCGCTGCTGTGGCGCGTTTGCATTATCAGGATATTGGATTTCGTGCTGCTTCCACAGCTTCAGATTATCTCAAGGGACTTCGAGGTGGTTCTTTGTGGGGGTATGTTTCTCATGTAGAGCGGGTGCGTAATCGGAGTGAGCGAGCGCAGCGCCTAGCCCGTGCTTTATGGGTGGTCCGCGTGCCTGTACGGAGTACGATCATGCAGCTATGCTCTGAAAAGATTCCGGGCTTCCGGTACGCAGCTGGCGATATGCGGGAGGTCTCACGTATGCCGAGAGATGTGACTGGCTTTGATCCGATATTTGGTCGTTGCGTGCGGGAGCGTATGAGTCACAAGGGTGTAAGTGTGGCGTGGTTATCCCAGCAGGACATGGGGTTTGCTTCTGACCAGACAGCTCGCGGTTTCATTTCTGCTGTGCGAGCAGGTTCAATCTATGGAGCACCGAAGAAAAATCTTCCTCGTCCTTTCTATCGTGCTCAATCACTAGATCGGCTTTCAGCCTTATTATCTTGTCTCGAGATTCCCCCAGATCATACGGTGATCCAGCGGGTCGCTAAACTGAGTCTGGATGGTTTCAGTTACGCTCCAGGTGTTTGACGACAGATTCCCATGAAGGGAGCCGTGAGATGGAAGGGATGTCGTCAGCCTGATTCCATGGCCTATCGAGCAGAAGTGCAGGTATGCCGTGTTTGGCGCAGTCGCGTGCATAGATGAGCTGGTCCTCAACGATACATTCTGCTCCGATGGAACGGCAAATCTCTGATTTGGTGAAACGTTTCCCGGTTCCATAGCGATTGCTAGTATGTATCCGATCCCGTAGCATAGGGAAGAAGCGGGAGATCCAGGCTGCGGTGTATTCTTGCAGGTCAGATTGGCGTGAAGTAACAATGAAGAACTCATGCCCTTGTCCAGACAGGTATTCAAGTGCTTTATGAGCACCAGGGATAGGTTGTATCTTATCAACAGAGTGTTCGCGGATGAACTCATAGAACTCTTCGGTTGTCTCCTCCTTTGAGAGATTCCAGGTCTCCCACCAGTCGTAGGAAGTGAATTGTTGAAAAGTATAGGAAGTGTGGAACCGTTGGTTATGAAATTCTAGCATGGCTTCAAGAAGTCCTGCCAGTACTTCATCCAGATCAAGGGCGATTCTCATGGAGATGCGTGAAATATCAATCTTCTATAGTGATCGCACCAGTTGGACAGGCACTTTCGCAGGCATGGCATGCGATACAGTCATCTGCGTTCTTGGGGACCGCCTTCCCATCAACCAATTCGAATACACTGACGGGGCAGGTATCGACGCATTGTCCGCATCCTGTACATTTTTCTGCATCTACTTTTACGATTGGCATGATTATCAACTCTTCTCTGAAGGGTTGCTTATCCCTTTTTATGGTTTTTGTTTTCAATGATATGTCCCTGGAAGAAGTGCAAATGGTGCGGAACTCCTGCAGGAAGCGGTTTGGCTTTTTGCACACCCGTGTTCAGATATGCGTTTATTCCTTCTTGTCCTGGAATTTCGCATAGGTATCGAAACGCCATTTTGCGTCGTCTTCCGCTTCCTTGAACAGTTTGTCAGCACGATCAGGGAAATTGATCGTGAGGCTCTTGTATCGTATCTCGTTGAGGATGTAATCCTGAAAATCGATAGTAGGATCACGCGACTCCCAGACAAAGGGATTCTTGCCCTCCTGTGCCAGCATAGGGTTGAAGCGATAGAGCGGCCAGTATCCTGACTGACCAGCTTTCTTCATCTGTTCAGTACGGGTCTGCATATTTATGCCGTGAGCGATACAAGGTGCATACGCGATAATAATCGAAGGTCCTGGATATCTTTCAGCCTCGACCATCGCTTTGACCACTTGAGCAGGATTGGCTCCCATATTCACGGATGCAACATAGACATTCCCGTAGGACATCATCATCAGACCCAGATTCTTCTTCGGCGTGGGTTTTCCTGCCATGGCAAACTTGGCGGTAGCGCCGCGCGGAGTTGCTTTGGAAGACTGTCCTCCTGTGTTCGAGTACACTTCAGTGTCGACAACCAGCACGTTGACGTCCTGTCCCTGCGCAAGCACATGATCGAGTCCACCGTAACCGATATCGTACGCCCATCCATCTCCTCCGATAATCCAGATGCTTTTCTTTATGAGGAAATCTTTGAGCTCATTGACTTTCTTGAGCGGACCTTCACTCTTGCCATAGACTTTTTCCAGTGCATCCGGTAATAGTTGCCTGATACGTCGTGCAGTGCTCATGGCATCCTCATCCGTAGAGTCCCAGATATCGAGCATCCTTTCCAGCGCTACGTGGAGTTGTTCTGTGGTCCCGGTCCTAAGCACTTTCTCTATGTTGTTCTTGAGTTGCTTGCGGATGGTGTCATTTGCAAGATGGAATCCATATCCATACTCTGCATTATCCTCGAAAAGGGAATTTGCCCATGCAGGACCTTCACCATGTTCGTTGGTGCAGTACGGTGTGGTCGGGAATGTACCTCCGTAAATGCTGGAGCAGCCTGTCGCGTTTGCTATCAGCATGCGTTCGCCGAAGAGCTGCGTGACAAGCTTGACATAGGGAGTCTCTCCGCATCCTCCGCAGGCTCCAGAAAATTCGAACAAAGGTGTCTTGAACTGGCTGCCCTTGATCGACGTCTCTGTAGTTCCATCGGTAATATTGTCTGGCAGTGATTCGAAGAAATCAACATTCTCGTTCTCTCCGGACTCGCGTGCTTTCTCTATAGGTTCCATCACGAGCGCCTTATTCTTTGCTGGGCAGACTTCTGCGCACACTCCGCAGCCAACGCAGTCCTCCGGATAGACCTGGACTTTGAAATGCAGGTCCTTGTCGTTCTTCGTCTTGGATTTTATAGTGGTGAATGACCCGGGCGCCTCAGCGAGCTCTTCAGGTGGGATCTGTTTGACCCGTATCGCTGCATGGGGACACGATAAGGAGCATTGGGTGCATTGGATACAATTTTCCGGTTTCCATTCAGGCACCTCGAGCGCGACTCCTCTCTTTTCAATCTTGGTGGTCCCTGTCGGCACAGCCCCATCGATCGGCATCTTGGAAACAGGGATTGAATCGCCTTTGCGATGCATGATAGGTTCAATGACATCCTTGACGAATCCTGTGCTGCCTTCAGGAACAAGCCGCAACTCTGGTGCGGAGGCTGCGACATCTTCAGGTACGGGGACCTCATGGATGCCATCAATGGCCCGGTCGACGGCTTCCCAGTTCATTTTTACAATCTCCTGTCCCTTGGCTGCGAATTGCTTTTCTATGGCAGATTTGATATAGCCGATAGCAGCGTCGATCGGGATCACGTTGGCAAGCTTGAAGAAAGCGACCTGCATGACCGTGTTGATCCTGTTGCCCAGACCCACCTCATGAGCGATAGCGCTTGCGTCGATAGTATAGAGCCTGATGTTTTTTTCTTTGATGGTCTGCTGCATCTGTTTGGTAAGATGCTCGAAGACTTCTTCGGGCTGCCAGGGGCTGTTGATGAGGAATACGCCCCCTTCTTTGATGCCTTTCAGGATATCGTAGCGGCCGATGTAGCTGGTCTTATGCAGTGCTATGAAATCAGAGGTTGTCAGCAGATACTGGGATCGGATCTTTTTGTCACCGAATCGCAGATGAGAAACCGTGACGCCTCCTGATTTTTTAGAATCGTACTGGAAATAGCCCTGCACATACCTTTCTGTATTATTCCCGATGATCTTTATGGAATTCTTGTTCGCGCTGACCGTGCCGTCAGAACCATATCCCCAGAATTTGCAGCGGATAATGCCTTCCTGCTCAGCCTTGAAATCTTCATCCATAGGGATGGATGTATGCGTGACATCGTCATTGATGCCTACAGTGAATCCGTGCGTAGCAGCGTTGTCAAGGTGCGTGAAGATGGCTTTTATGTGGCTCGGAGTGAACTCCTTGGAACTGAGGCCATAGCGTCCTCCTATAACCTGTATATCCTTTGCCTTCACAGTGGCAGCCACGTCGAGATAGAGAGGCTCTCCGGCAGATCCCGGCTCTTTCGTACGATCGAGGACCGCAATTTTCTGCACCGTTTCCGGGAGGACAGAGAGGAAATCTTCAGCAGAGAACGGTCTGTAGAGGCGTACTTTTATGGCACCGACCTTTTCGCCGTTGGCATTCATGGCGCCAATGGTCTCATCGATCGTCTCTACGGCAGATCCCATGGCAATGATGGCCTTTGTCGCGTCTGGTGATCCCACGTACTCGAACAAGTCATATGACCGTCCTGTCTTCTCAGCAAACATCTTCATATATTTGCGGACGATGCCTGGCACGGCATTATAGAAGCGATTGACTGTTTCACGTCCCTGGAAGTATACATCAGGATTCTCTGCACCGACTTTGCAGACTGGGTGGTCGCTGGACAGAGCTTTTGTGCGGAAAGCCTCCACGTATTTCTGGTCGAGCATTTCAGAAAGGATCTCATCCTCGATGGCCTCGATCTTCTGTATCTCGTGCGACGTACGGAATCCGTCGAAGAAATGGAGGAAGGGCACGCTGGATTCCAGCGCTGCAAGATGGGCGATGGCCGCCATGTCTTGCGCTTCCTGCACACCGCCTGATGAAAGCAGTGCGAATCCGGTACCGCGTGCGGCCATGACGTCTGAATGATCACCAAAGATACTTAGTGCTTGGATGGCCAAAGAACGTGCTGAGACGTGAAAGACAGCCGGGAGCAGCTCACCGGCGATCTTGAACATATTGGGCAGCATCAGCATCAGGCCCTGCGAGGCGGTAAAGGTGGTAGTGAGAGCTCCGGCGGTCAGGGATCCGTGGATGGCTCCTGAAGCACCAGCTTCAGATTGCATTTCGGCCACTCTGACGGGTTCTCCGAAGAGATTGGTGTGTCCTTTCGCTGCAAGCATGTCTGCCAATTCTCCCATGGGAGAAGAAGGTGTGATAGGGTATATTGCTGCTACTTCGCTGAACTTGTATGCGACTTGTGCCGCTGCGGTGTTTCCGTCACAGGTAATGAATCTTTTTGCCATGATAGCACGCCTCGTTATGCCGTAGTAGGAAACGAACCAGGAGTGTATTTAAAGTAGAGTGAGTACTCAGAAGTGGTCTTCATGGATATGTTTTTAGTGATATGACGCAATGTCACTCGGATACCCTCAGTGATGCCTGTGATTCCTCGAGAAGATGAGGTAGGAATAGGTCCCGGTCACCACGATGCCTGCAATCACGATTGTCAGCAGGATTTCAAGGAAGAAGGCCGGAAAGAAAAGGCTCGCCAAAAGAGCGATGCCGCATACCTCAAAAATGGCGCCGCCAAACTTATGTGTCTTGTCCCACAGTTTGTCGCTTGCCAGAGCCCAGGGTGTCATGAAGCCGATAAAATAATTACGATGGATGTGCTTGAGGATGTGGCCAAGGTAGAAGAGCAGAACTGCAAGTGCTATAATGATGACATATCTTCCTTCAAAAGCGAATCCTAATGCTGGTGCCAGATTCACGAGATAGACCACGGCAAGGAAAAGGAGTATGATGACTTTGAATCCGTAGAAGCGTTCATAGAACTTGTCGATATGCCTGCGATAGACTGCCACCTTTGGAATCGTCCAGAGTATGCCAAAAATCGCCAGAGTCATGAGCGGAATGACATAGATGTGGACGAAGCGATTGCCCATCGAAACATTGCCATCGGCTGATACGGAGGTGATGATCGTATCTTCAGCATTACGTGGGATAGTAGCGTCAAAATAGAATGCCATGGAAAAGATGAATACAAGTACGAGCACTGAAAACCAATTCTTATTAAAGACTATGGGGAACACCTCTCTGTATTATTTTGCTGTCTGGACATATTTAAATATTCTGATTTGTCCGGATTTGTGGAAAAAGGCATGAGCGCATTGAAGCAGAATTTGGAGGGCGTGTGATTATTTGTTCAGCAAATCGCCATGTTCGTGCCGGTTTCAACAGTTAGCTAGTACAGCGATAGCTTCTCTTCTGCATTCGGAGATACTGTATGCTACCATAATCCTTAAATAGATATTTCCAATCCCCCTTCTCATGCGGGGGGTTGCGTGTATGAAAACAGGAATCAGTGTAATAGATGCCATGACAAAGAAGCCGGTGACAGCAGATCCTGATATGACGGTTCAGCAATGTGCCATCAAGATGCGGGACGGGAATATCAATAGTATGATCATACAGAAGGACGGCCATATCGAAGGCATATTCACGGATGAAGATATTGTGCATAAAGTGGTGGCAGCAGGACGTCAGCCTTCTGAAGTTGCGTGCCGTGATGTGATGTCGCGCTCGGTGATCACGATCTCTCCGGATGCGGACCTCTATGAAGCGATGGTCCAGATGAGGGATTCCTCTATCAGGCATCTTCCTGTGACCGATGGTGATGAGCTGATCGGTTTTCTGACCATGAAGGATATTCTCAAGATCGAACCTGATCTTTTTGATCTTATTGTAGAGCATTTCGAGATACGCGAAGAGGAGACCAAGCCCATCAATAGGGAGCCAGCGCAATTTGCGCAGGTGCAGGTATGTGAGAGCTGCGGATCTGATGTGTCTGGTCTTCAGGAAGTGTACGGTACCATGATGTGTGAAGAGTGCCGTGAGAACCAGATGACGCGTATTATGGAGTGAATATGCCGGAGTGCCGTGACTGGTCAAGGTTTTGTCTGAACGATACTTTTATATAAGCTCTTTTGCAGAATAGACGCCATGCCAGACAGCATGAGCCTCAACGGACCGCCGCTTCCCATACGGTATCGCGGGCTTTTCGATTATGAAAAAGTCTATAAGACCATTCTCAACTGGATAACGAGTAACCAGATGAAGTATAATGAGCCGTTGTACAAAGATAAGCCTGCTGATGCGGGTCTGCGTGAGATCGAGGTAGATATGGTCGGAGAGGTGAAGCTGGATGATTTTCATAAGTGGGGAATGCAGTTGCATATCCATGTCTGGGATGGCACCTGGGTGGAAGTTGTACAGGATGGGAAGAAGCACCGCCTGATGCGTGGTCGGTTGCATATTACTATCAATAGTAGTGTTGATCGCGATTATCAGAAACGGATGGAAGGTACCCCTTTTCTTGACCTGTTGCGCAAATTGACCCTGAAAGCGATAGATAGGGAGCAAGACATCCTGAAATGGGATGAGTATTATTATCGCGTTGTCCAGTTGCAGACTGCGCTCA
>CAZMDB010000072.1:0-7123 GCA_964565095.1 uncultured Methanosarcinales archaeon
AGCGACCTGACGTGATCGAGTACGTGGACCTCCATTCCGGCCAAACGATCAAGAAGAAACGTGAGCAGATGGGAATGCGCCAGAAAGACCTGGCCCGCTTCCTCAACGAAAGAGAGTCATTCATACATCAACTCGAGTCGGGGCATATCAAACCATCGCAGAAAATTCTCCACAAACTCAAAGAGAAACTAGGCCTGGATCTGTTGCGTGAAAAACGTCTTGAGAATCAGGAAGAGACTGAAACCTCCAGCAGCAGCGGCACTTATACTATAGGAGATATCCTGAAGAAATAGGACCTCACCAGACATACAGGCTTAATACTGAAAGTGCTCTGACACAAATATTTATAAGGCTCTCCTGCCCATGCGCTCTCCATGCCAAAAGACGTCGTAACTGCAACAATCAGTGATCAGCGTATACTGACTGAAGATAGCGACCAGGCCAGAGAACTGTACGCCAAGAGCACCTTCGGAACGATACAGAAAGGAAAAGTCTTATTGTCCTCATTAGAAGCACTGTATCTGGTTGAGAAAGAAAAGCTGATTGTCACCAATACCAGAGGCAAAGAGATCCCGTTCGAGAAACTCTTTGATCGTCTCAAGCGGAAAAAAGAGGATTTCGCAGTGCAATTCCGTGTCTTCTCCGACCTGCGTTCCAGGGGATACATTGTCAAGACTGCCCTGAAATTCGGAGCGGAATTCCGCGTCTATGACAAAGGGATCAAACCAGGCAAGGGACACGCACGTTGGATCGTCTTCCCTGTTCCGGAATCGCGCAGATTCAGTTGGTTCGAATTCTCCGCAAAGAATAGGGTAGCTCATTCTACGCGCAAGAAATTGCTGATCGGGGTTGTCGACGCAGAAGATGATGTGACTTACTACGAGATAAAATGGATCCGACCGTGAGAGCTCAAAGTACACTGGAATACATCATATTGCTCGGCGTAGGACTGCTGCTTTCAGGCATTCTCATCTCTCTTGTCACAAGCGCTGAGAATGATATCGACACCGTCCAGCGAGACGCACGCTACGCTGCGCTTGCAAAGATGCCTATAGGGGTGACTGACTACGTCATATCACCACAGCACACGTATTTGGAATTGACGAACAATCTCCCGCGGCGCATCATTGTCCAGAGCATCTCCGTCAACAATACTGAACTTGCATCCTCGGAATTACCACTGGTCCTGCTTCCACGAGAGACAGAAGATGTCACAAGCTACTCTGTCGTGCTCCCACGCGATGAAGGATACAGCTTTCCTGTCAGTATCAAGTTTCTGGATCCTGAACTCGATATCAATACCACACAGTCCCGCACAGACCTGCCTCTACGCGGCATCTCTTCAGAAATCGATCAACGGATCAGTACATCCGAGCCGCTGTCGGAGGGACTGACGTCTCTCTGGCACATGGATGAGGTTACCTGGAGCGGCAGCACAGATGATGTGAAAGATAGCAGCAATAACGGCTTTCACGGGACCAGTGGAGGCGATGCCAGCATCAGCACGGACGGGGTCATTGATTCCGCCGGCAATTTCAGCGGAAGCGGATACATCGACCTCAATGAAAAGGTCCAGATGGCCAACTACCAGAATTTCACCCTTTCTCTGTGGTTCAGGACCGCTGAACCGGAAGGGTATCTTTATGCAGAAAAGCAATACTTGATAGACAATTCATGTGATCTTGACCAGTATACGTTCGTCCTGCAGATGGTTACGGGTTATATTACTCTCTATCTTACTGATGAGGACGCAGGTTGTGCAATCTACCTGGAAGGAGGAACAGCCAACACGCACAACGACGACGCATGGCATCATCTTGTAGTTACACGAAAAAACAGCAATGAGACGCATCTTTATATAGATAACACGCTGGTCGCTTCTGACACCAGCACTTCCTGCGGACCCTTCTCGACCGATCATACCCACATAGGCAGTGTACATCAATATGATAGCGGGATACCACCCGATTGCAGTTATGCAGAAACCAACGGATATGATGGATTGCTTGACGAGTTTGCTACGTGGAACAGGACACTTTCTGCAGATGAGATAGCATCCCTCTATTACCGAGGATCTAGATCAGATTCTCGATAGGCACGCGCTTCTGGGGTTGATCCTTATCGTCACCAGCAGCCTGCAATTGAGAAATATCCACACCCAAATCCCCCAGAGCTTTGGTGTGCATCTGCATAAGCTGCTCGACGATATTGACGATCCGGGCAAGCTCTTCACGTTCCTTGGCAAGAACTGAAATTGATCCCTTGTGGAATCCAATCTGTTCTTCCTTGGACATCTTCTCTGTAGCTTCAGCCTGATTTTGCGTCGTATCGTCAGCCATGATAATCACAGAGGCTGAAGCATTGCCATATTTATAAGGTTTGCGCAAAGTCGTTAGGTCGTCGCTTGGCATACTATCATCACTCGATGCTCGTACACAATCTTTATATAGCCCACAGCCCAGCTTCTGCTATATGGCAATAGAAGCAGCAGCGCCTCAATTCCAGATCTTTGGAGCCCTTGCAATGGGAATAATTATCGGTATAGTGGAATTGGCATTCGTACACGCGGACGAAGCTGGCATGGGGTGGCTCAAGCACGGCTTGCATGCATTTCCGGTGACCATCATTCTCACTTTCATAGGAATGAATGTACCCTACGTCACTGGACTGCTCGGATGGTCATGGCTCCACGGTCTTACGGGAAAGATCCTGGTTTCTGCTGCTATCGGTATTGTGGCAACCATAAAAGTCAAAGGAGCTGCAGCCATCACCCAAGGACATGGATCAGTGGGAGAAAAATTCGGGCATGCCCTCATCGTAGGCGCATTGATTGCAGCCTCACCATGGATATGGCCCTTTGTCGAACCGATGCTGCCGAGTTTCCTGAAATTCTAGACATCCTAGCAGATAGAGATGCAGAATATGTCATCTGGCCCATCGAAGACATAACCTTTTTAAATACATCATAATTCTCAGCTGCCATGGAAGCAAAAATAATCAGCTTCAGACGAGGAAGACACACCCAGTACGACAATCAGATGCTTCTGAGGGTCGATGGAGTCTCGTCTAGGGAAGACGCAGAGAAACTGGTCGGAAAAGCTGTCGAATGGATTGCCCCAGGCAAGAAGAAGACGACTATCAATGGGAAAGTCGCTGCGGCGCACGGCAACAAGGGTGTTGCCCGCGTCATCTTTGAGAAAGGTATGCCAGGTCAGTCCGTCTCGACTTCTGTTTCGCTCAAATAGACAGCCTTCAGGCAGCAGCTCAGGTCTAGCGCTAGCTCCTATACTTTATAAAAAGACAGTCTGAATTCCGTTATGTTTATAAAGTCCTTTCTGTTCGTTCCACAGATGGCACAGTCCTTCAATAAGGATATGGAGGAGTATCTGGAGAAGCGCAACCAGCATGGTAGCTATTGCTCCATCAGCAGCCGGAAGAACAGCGTGATACGCAGGATCCACTGCTTCCTTATCGACAAGCATGCGCAGATTAAAGAGTTCCTGATCCGCGCCAAACGGTTCCTTACCGAACCTGATGCCAGTATATTGAATCTCAGCGAGAATGAGGTCCAGGTGGTTGACACACTATCTCCTGCACAGAAACTCTGGCGGGATGTCAAGAAAAGCATCGCTGAGAAGAAAGAGCATCAGAAAATGGAAGATGAAGAGCGGCGCCTGGAAGAAGAGAATGTCGATCCTGAACAAGTCGCAGATGTGATCCGCAAGCATCGCCTCTGACTATTTCTATGTGACCACAAACTTTTATATACAGATAAAAGGGCTACTCTCAAGGGGACCACGGGTTTTCAAAGAGTGTGCCGAATATGCCAAAGAATGAACTCAAGAAAGTCATTTCTCCCTGGGCTATCTTCCTTATCACCATCAACGCAATCATGGGCACCGGAATCTTCTTCCTGGTCGCCGTGGGAGCCAAAGTGGCAGGTCCTGCTTCCATCCTTGCCTGGATAATCATCGGGCTTATCAGCATCTACATCTCCATGATCTTTGCTGAACTGACCAGCATGTTCCCGACTGCCGGCGGAGTGTACGAATTCTGCAAGAACGCATACAACAGTTTCGGCGCCTTCATCATCGGATGGATAACTTTTCTGACCGGCAACATCACTATTACCATGTTGGTGATTGGTGCCATCCAATATCTGGCTCCGCAGGCTGGGTGGCTTTTCAAATCTGTATCAGCCATGATCTTCATCATAGTTTTTCATGCCGTCGCCTACTTTGGGATGAAGACCTCCACCACGATGCTCATCGCATTCGCGTTCATCACTCTCACCAGCGTCCTTATCGTAGTATTTCCCGCCATCCCGCAGATACAGGCTGGCAATCTGGTACCCTTCTTTGTAACACCCAAAAGCGCTTTGGTCATTGCCATCATCCTTATTGCTGAAACCTTCTTCGGATGGGAGACTGCAACTTTTCTTGCTGGAGAGACCAAGAATGGTGAACGGACCGTTCCTCGCGCTCTCGTATGGGGAACAGTCCTCATAGCAGTCATCTCCTTGGTCCTTGCAGTGACCGCCATGGGTGCAGTCCCCTGGCAGGAATTGGCTGCTTCAGATGCGCCCCTCACTGTCCTTGCCAATGTCACATATGGGTCCTCTTTCAACATCGTCATCACCTTCCTCATATACCTATCCATGATTGGTTCAGTGGCAGGATGGATAATAGCAGCACCCCGCCTCATCCTCTCTATGGCTGAGGATAAGCTCTTCATATCGCAACTTGCAAAGATACACCCCAAATACTCCACCCCCTACCGGGCGATCATCTTCCAGGCGGTATTCGTGACTATCCTTGTGTTCATCAGTTCTGCGACCTACGAAGCTGTACTCCATCTCCTACTTCCGCTGGCTGTGGTCCAATATAGTGCAGTAGCATTTGCACTCATCATCCTACGGAAAAAACACCCCAAGCGGCATCGGCCCTTCAAGGCGCCAGCCGGGAAAACCGGCGCTATCGCCGTCATCGCGATACTATGGTTCATCATAGGATACTGGATTATCACTGACGCAAGTGCATTCCAATCCCTCAAGCTTGCTGCTTCTATCACCATGCTCGGCATCCCCTTCTACTTTCTGCTCAAAGTCTACTATGATCCTGATACCATAATCAAGCTCAACGACATGTTCGCATTCATTGCCTACGTCACAGAAAAAATCTCGCTGCCGCACAACGTCAAGAAAGAGATATTGTTGCTACTCGGAGACATACGCGGCAAGACTGTATTGGAATTCGGATGCTCCATAGGAACGCTCACCATCGAACTTGCCGAAAAAGTCAGCTCATCAGGAAAATTATTTGCCACCAACATCTCCGCCAAAGAATTGCAGATATCACGGCGACGTATATCGAACAAAGGCCATCAGCATGTCGTATTCATCCACGATATGCATCAGACCAACCGTATCCATCCTATGATTCCCCAGGTAGATGCCATCGTATCATTCGGCATGCTCACATATATCCAGGATGTGAAGAAAGTGATGGCAGAGATGTCTGATATCATTCAGGAAAACGGACGTATCGTACTGGTGGACTGGGTGAACTTCTTCCACGTGATTCCGGACGTAGAATGGCTTACCCATGATGACTTCATACGCGAAATTTTTCGTGAAGTAGGATTCTCTGTGACAATCACGAGAAAAAAGGGACTCTTCTGGGATTACCTCTATATACACGGTATCAAATCAAAGAATACAATGCTGTACGTATGATCAACCCATCTCGCGGCGGAGATAATCGCCCTTATCAAGCATATTCTGCACGCCTCCCTGCTCATCGATCATCCCATAGCCGAGCACATCATCATGCTTATTGACAATGAACACCCGTGCACCCTTGCTCAACCCATGGGAAGGCAATGAATCCCTGAATAGATCGCGACCACAGATGAAAAGCCAACCCGCCTTTTCATCAACACATATCCGCGCATCAGATTCTGCTGCCAAAGCATCAACAAGTGCAAGAGAAGGTGAAAATTGCTTCTTCTTGATTCTGCCAGCATAGATTCCTGCGCCCTGGACGCCGAAAGACGGCATATGCTCAAGCAATCGCTCCTGATCTTCAGACACAAAGAACAGACGATTATTGAACCAATGCGCCTTCCGACCAGAAAAAACAGAAGACACACCGAAATCTGCAAGAAAACCAGAGAATGTCGCTTCATTATTCATATACAAAAACCTACATCTGATCGTGGGAGATGACCGCAGGATTACCTGGAAGAGGCGTGACAGGTTTCTGCCGCCGATCCCACGCATCTTCTGTGAATACATGAATCCGTTTCTGGTACCGCTCCTCCCACTCCTTTTTCTGTGTCCGTATGTGCCGCAACTCACTTAGTTGATTCTCAAAAGATGATGCCACCTGCCGCATCTTCGGATACAAGCTCATGATATCGATCCCGTGTTCAAGGAAGCGTCCATCACTAAGCAATTGATCAATATCCTGATCCTTGAGCGCATCGATAAAAGCGTATTTCCATTCAGCAGAAACGATTATCGAGACGGCCGGAGATGAAATCTGTTCAATACTGCGCGCAACATGCTCCATGGTGGTAGGATGCCTTTGAAGTTTATAAGGCTTCTCAACAGTCAGCCCAAAACATCCGAAACCGAGCATCTGACAAGCCTACCGTCTCCGAATCGGTATGCGCCTGCATCAGACAGGAGCACTGCGGGAATCTCCCGCTGAGCAGAGGCGCTAGCCAGAAAGAGTGCGCTTATGTATCTTTTGCGATCCATATCCACCTGCGGGGCCTGCATGACCCCCATGCTCAATTCATCCTGACCGCCATACCCGGCCCATATCGCGTCACAGAACGCCGTTCTGTCGCATACATCGTAAGCTGAAACCGCCTCCTCGAGACCCTGCCGCGACATGAAAAACGCAAAAGGCTCCTCGCGGCCAAAACTTGACCTGCCCTCATAGAAATCCTTCCTGATGCGAGCCATCACGACCGGTGCCTCATCCCACAAAAGATACACATCCTGCGTTCTTGCAGAACGGTATCGCGCCGGGCCTGCATGAAGGGAATCAGCAATCAGCATCGCAGATATGTCTTTCTCCTGCAAAGCCTTGTAAGCAGTGGCAGCGCATGTATA
>CAZMDB010000073.1:0-7061 GCA_964565095.1 uncultured Methanosarcinales archaeon
ATAGTCGCACGAGTGGCAGACTGTATCCGACGATGGAACATATTATTTGCCACCGGAGAACGGATGTTCTCAACAATGACTATCGCAAAAAATAATCCCACACCCAAGTACGATACATACCCGGCCCCGATGATGGCTGCTGGAACCGCTGCAAGCAAAGTCAGCGCATTCATGATCCGGCAACGCCCATAGCGCTGTTCAACTAAAAACGAATAACGCACCGCAAGTGCAGTGATGATCAACGCCGCCGCATACACCAACCCGAACGCCTCCACATCAATGCCTGCGTCCACCATATAGGGCTGGATGAACGTATTGGCTGCCGCAAGCGCGGCGGTAAAGAGCATGATGTTGATGGTGATTCGCAACACCGGTTTTCCGGATATCAAGCTACCTGCCGCCCTCCATGCATGCCTCACAGAGGTGCGCAACCCCACTTTTCCTTCATGCTCGCGGATCTTCTCCCATGTGAAAGCAAGCAGTAAATTGACCAAAGCGGGTATGGCGGCAAGCAGAAAAACCCAGTTGAATCCGAGACGTGCTGCAATCCATCCACCTAGCGCCGTCGCGGCAGCCTCGCCCGTCCGCGCCCAGAATTTCTGTTTCCCCTTGACCTCAGTATAAGAGGGCGTCCGGCCATTCTGCTCCAGATACTCGAACGTGTACGCTGTCTCTGTGCCTGAACGGAATGCCTGCCCCAACTCATAGACGACCTGGGCCAGCACGAACCACCAGAACGTGGTCGAGAATCCGAATACCAGATAGGACAGGAAAATGAGCAATTTGGATACAATGATACTGCGACGCTTCCCGTACAGATCCGCAATGACACCTGTCGGTATCTCGATGACAAAAGCCACGATGCTCCCGATTGTAAGTATCCAGAAAATCTGCTGGAAGTCAAGATGATAGAACTGCAGAAACAGCACGAACACAGGAGTAAAATATGTCTGGTTCTTCAAAAAAGACGTCAGATAGAACTTGCTGACCTGGTTCATACTGCTTGACAAAGAAGGAATAATATTTATAAATTGCACGAGGCAGAACAACATATGCATGGGAAAAAGAGCCAAGCGTGCGAAAAAGAGAAAACCATCTGCCACACCCCGCTTCACCTACCTGAACAGCATCATCCATCTGCACATCAACTACCATCTAATCCTGGAAGAGAAGACCGCATTCCTCGTTGCAGTGGCGGCACTCATCCTCACCATCGGGATTTCTGAAATCCTGAATCCCAGCTTCCTCAATTATCCCTTTCTGCTCAAAGTAGCAATCATCATCGCAAGTTTCGGCACGGCTTTCAGCATCCTTATCTCCATCAACGCAGAAAAGACCGCACCGGTCAAGCGTGTCATGAGCTTCCACCCGCTCTCCCTGACAGAATTTCACGAAGAGGCAAAGACACAGTTCTACATGGACCTGGAAAAGCTTTGCGAGGATGAAGAAGACATGGTACGCGACTACAGCGACCAGATCTGGCATATGAAAGAAGAGATCTATCGCAAGACTCAGCGGATCAAATGGGCATCAGCCCTTCTGCTCTCTTCGCTGTTTGTGGGTACGCTCCTGGCGGCAATCCAGCTCTATATCTATATCATCTGAAACCGTGTCAAATAGATGTAGCTGATAAGTATATCTTTGAGAAGTACTACTGCGTGATAAGAATTTTTATATATACCACTTCCGATCCTATCTTCGGGGCAAACGTGAGTAAGAAAGAAAACATACTCTGCGATGACACACAGATTGGTTTCGCGATCGTCGGATGCCTGCCATCCCTGATCGAGCCCTTTCCCTACGCACCAGCTTCCCCCAACACGATCCTATTCCATCGCGCAAAGATGCTTCGAGGCATCCACAGGATATTCACAGAAGCCACTGAAGGCAATATCCGCAAGATGGTCCAGCAGATCGAGCAGCTATCCGACTTCTATGAACTCCAAGGAGACAGCAGCAGCCGAGCCATCGGGCTCCTGAAGGCACTGGCTGAAAACGATACCACCGGATGCATCACAGCCTGCCATCAGTACGCAGAGCACCAAGGGGTCGATGCACTCGCGCAAAGAGCACGTGCCAGCTATGCTGCTGGCCAAAGTGACGAAAGTTTCACGGCCAACTTCACCCAAGAGCTGGCCACGGAAGGATACACTCCAAACCCTTCTGTAACGATGCTCGACCATGTTCTGCATGATCCGACCCATCTGGGGCGAGCGACACTCGAGCTTCTGGCTACGCACCTCCTCCCCATCTCACGTCGCAAAAGGACACCACCAGAGACTTATCCGGAGATGACGCAGAAAGCTTTCCGCGGGTATCTGGCACGTTACCTCAAGAATGTGGAACCGCTATTGATGGAAGCCGATATCGGAGCACAGCACAGTACGCATTCCTACAACATGGCAAAAGAAAGAACTATCCATACCATCCTGCAACGCCCCTGGGATGAGCGCTTCGTTGCAGACGCAGCAGAAAGAAACCAGTTAGGACTTGCAGCAGCTGCCTACCAAATAGCAACTTCTGATCCGCAAAACGGCTTTTCCCAACTCGGAGATTTCATTTCAGCAGCATGCCGACAATACCGGGAGAAACTGGGGAAACGACAAAAATTCTACGAATTATTCCATAGATGCATGAGTGACACCATCGGCGCAGAAACACGTATCAGAGTGGTATGAGCATGGGACATTCACTGGTTCAACGCATCCAAGAGCAGTATCCGCACTACCAGCCCATTGCAGATAAGCTGCAGGCTGCAGCATATCACCTCTATCATGCCTTGGACTCTCTACATCATTTCGCTATCTTTTCCCATCGTGCGGATGCTGACGGACTGACAGGGGAATGCATCCCTTGGGTCATGCTGCAGACAGTTGCACAGGCCATGGGGATTCCTTATAACAACGACCTTGATCCCTACCAGGATCTTGGGGAGAACGGATTCGACATTGCATCGCACCGCGTCATGCGCATCGAAGAGGATCCTGCTGACGACTGCAGCATACCAAGGCTGATAGAAGACTTCACGCTAGATGATCAGCGCCCGACCTACTACCTCTTTGTGGATCTCGCAGGTGCACGACCCGCAGAGGTTGCGCGTCACACTGCACATGCAATTATTCTGGATCATCACATCTCTCATCCACAAGCACCGGGCATACATTACATCAATCCCAACGAACATGGATTCGACGGCGCCCGTGAACTTTCCGGAGGTGTACTGTCTGCTCTCCTTGCTCACTACCTGGTGGATCAATACCATCAACATCAGGATGCCGCTGAATCAGTCAGAGAAGGACTGGACCAGATGCTCAATGTCGTCACTATCTTCGGCCTGGCGGGGGGCAATGCTGACCAGCAGGGAGCCAAAGGCCTCAACAAAGCGCTCTATGATCATCTACTCGATCAAAGGATCATCCGTGAGATTCCGACGCCGTTTTTCGGTTTCAATTCCAAGCCTCTGGCCAAAGTCCTGGCTGAAAGCAATATCCCGTTCAACCTCAAATATCAAACCGTCTCACCACTTGCCCTTGAACGTGAACTATCCAGCAGATTCGGAAGAGTCAATGCTGAGCACATGCAGGAATTCTATAAGGAGCATAAGCTGCTGTTTGCCCAGAAACGGACAGCAGCAGACACCCCCAAAGGCACCAGGCATCCGATCGGCCTGAACTGGCAGTATCTTGGCGCTATGACCGAACAAGAGACGGAAGAACGCGTAGCTTCAATCAATGCGGCATTCCACAATCTGACTGGCCAGGATCTGCTAAGCGTCCACCACGAGATGAATCCGAAGACACAGAAACCCTTTCTCGAGATCGATTCTCCATTTGATTTTGTCTTTGAAAACTTCACCGATGACATCCGCCAGCATGACCTGCGGGCGACTGAGGCAGAGGTGATGTTGCAGCGTCGTGATTTTCCCACCAAAAAGACTGAAGGCGAAGAAGAAGTGTCCACGACTCTCCGGGATCTGCAGGAGATGAGCATACCCCAAAAATGCCGAGACGGACGAAACACTACATACCTGGATCTGTTCATGCGGATGTATCATCAGAATCTACGGGCATTCAGCGACTCCGCCAAGCAGGACGTATTCCTTGAGCTCTTCGACACTCCCCAGTTCAATATCGAACACATGTACAGCCCGCTGCTTCACCAGACTTCAATCGGCGAGCTGGCCAACACGCTGACAGCAATGTCCAAGACCGGTTTTGGCGATCTCCTACGTCGCGCCGCACTCATCAGCGCTGACGGGACCTATGAACCCACCGCGACTTTCCGTGTCGCATCGGCCAAAGGGACGCAACTACAGTCACATGCAGCACTTTTCGGTCATATTTCAAGCGTGCACCAGACCTACAAGATGATCATCCGCGCAAGCATGGAACATATGGAGACTCTCATGCAGGATGACAGCAAACTGGACAGGCTGGCAGACGGCGTGTATGCGGTAGATGTCGATTCGCTTGCTGAAGCGATCTCTTCAATCGAAGGGCTGCCGATCCAGACCTCGATTGACCTCCCCCTCATCAACGGCGTCATCGGAGGGATTGCTGCGCAGACACGTCTGCTACCCGGTCATTATGGAATCCTGATGACCACCTGTACTCAGTCAGCGACGACCGCAAAAGTATCATACAGGATCAACCCGTTTCCCCACCAGGCAGTGCATATGGGAGAATTTCTCTCCGGATTGCGTAAAGAAAGGATCGTCAAGAGCGGAGGTGGACACGCGACCGCTGCTGCCTGCACTGTGAGCAGACAGGATCTGCCCACTCTGTATCAGAGAACAACACAAGAATATGCCAATACGCGTGAACAGCCATGACACTCCTAGGACCTTTCCTTGATTGCGACGACTATGAGGCTGATGTGACCCGAGCGCTGATGCGCAGAAACAGCCTTCTCAGGGTCTTTGATGCTGCACACCCTGACAGCTTCAGATTTGACACTGTCCACCCCTTTCCACACGCCTCTGCACATGCTGGACATGAGCTGCTCTCGCTGTGTGATGATGGCTATGTCATTCCCTTCGACTTGCTTAAACCAGAACTGCACTTTAATGGGGCGTCGGCTCAGCAAGAAAAATATCTTTCCCGTCCCGACCTTTTTTTTATCGATCCGAGCGGCAATGAAGCGACCATCGTCCCCATGGACATAAAACAGAAAAGCCCGCAGATGGAAATTCTGGGACAGACCAGCGCGTATAATACCGCGCAGCTTATCCATACCTCCCCCTACCTGCGCACTGCGTTGCAAATGGTTGCTCAAAAGACTCAGAAACCCCTGACACTCGGACATGGTGTCGCTCTGCAGGGAGGCTCTTGTGCACACATACCTGCTGTCAGGCGACTCGAGGAAGTCATCGACAAGCATTTCAGGTTCCATGGCATCCAGGGAGGAGTTCGTTTCATCGACGGTAATGGGCTTCCCTTAATCGACCGCGACCAGCGTGTCCCACTCACACTGCCCACCACCTGCATAGTGGAACAGATGGATCCGAATGACCTGCATAGCGAGATTCGCCACGCCAAGAACCACATCTTTCATCCCCAGAACAGACGCTGGATGAACAGGGGATACTTTCCCTGCTCGCTCTATGTCATAAACGGATTCTATCCTGAGGAAGCTCCTGAAAAGCGCTTGGCGTTACGCTATGAACCCACAGGCGGCATCACTACTTTTTCTCCCCGTAAGCAGGATCTGGAACGGGAGATCCAACTGGTCTGCGACCTTTCAGTACAGGATATGCACGAAGTCACCTTCCACTCCGATCAGCGTGGTGTACCCGTGTGGCTTCCAGAAACCTACGGACAACTGCAAAAGCATCTCAACGAACTGCTCAGACGCTTGGAGATGGACGCCTCTGAAAGCGTCAATTATCCACAGCTCTACGAAACGATTCTATCGCGTCGCATACAACGTATCGATGTAGGCATAGGGGATGTAGAGTCCCAGATAGAAGGTATCTTTTCCTATCTGCATGAACGGCAGAACGGATATCACCCAGACGGGGAAGATCCCCGGATGAGCCGGGCACGAAACTACATACGGAAGAAATGGTCACACATCAGAAGAAGGACGAAAGGGCTCCCCAAATCACCACCAAAAGATCCGTCCGATATGCTGAATCAACTCCATGAGGAAAGACGGCATAAACAGATAGTGCGCGATACACTTACAGAACAGCTGTACACTGTGCGCGCAGCAGCGTACCATTCGCATCCAAGATGGTACGAACGGATCGAGGAGACCCTCGAATTTCAGCAAAAGATGCTCGTTATGCTGCAGGAAGAGCACACAAACGTATGCACTTCACAAGAACGCCGCCAGGTCTGGGACGAGCATGCCAATTCACGCATCCTCGATTTTCTCACGTCACTGCCGTATCCTATCTCTACATACCACCCTTTCGGTGACTGCCCCACGAAAACTTACCTGCAATTGGGAAGAGAAGTCTTTGTCATTGCGCAATACTCTGCACTACCGCTCGGAAACTGATCCGTACAGCAACAGAATCAGAAAGATTTAAAAACACTCCACGTTTTCTCGTCCTCACCGGGACCTTAGCTCAGCCTGGCCAGAGCGGCTGGCTCTTAACCAGCAGGTCGGGGGTTCAAATCCCTCAGGTCTCATACTTCGTGATTTGAACATCTTCGAAATCACAGATTTCTCGACTTCTCGCTTAGCTTCGAAGAATCCCTCAGGTCTCATACTCGTGATTTGAACATCTTGTGTGCTTGAGCCGGCAGGCGAAACACACCATAGTTTTGTCAACTTTATCTAAAGTTGATTTGAACATCTTCGAAATCACAGATTTCTCGCCTCACGATAAATTCCTTCTTCAAAAGATTAATAAAGCGTCTCCTGCAGAATCCTCTCAAAAGAGGAACTATGATGGCTCTGGAGATCGCGATACAATTTCTGACCAACATTGCCCTCATCCTTCTGGTGGGTCTGCTCTTGGGACTTTTTGCCCATAAGCTGAAGCTTTCCAACATCCTCTTTCTGATGCTGTTCGGACTGCTCATAGGCAGATTCGCTCCGGATTCTATACG
>CAZMDB010000074.1:0-6966 GCA_964565095.1 uncultured Methanosarcinales archaeon
ATGAGGTGGATTACAAGGAAGAGTACCAGTCGATTGCGCCGTTCTTCATCTGGCTGAAGGGATTGATCAAATGGCTCATCCTCTTCAATCTCATGGTTGGGCTGATCAACACGTTGCCGCTTGCTATCACGGACGGCGGGCAGATGCTGCGCCTTGCTCTCACGCGTACACTGGGTGATGAAAAGAAGGCTGCTGCGATCATCGGGTATATCAGTTTTGCCACTGGAGGACTTATCCTTATCGGCATAAGCATCTGGATATTCGGTTTTTTCTAGAGCTGCACTTCAAGTCTTCACTGCTTCCTGGCAGATGGTTCTGTCAGAACATTTTTATATGTTGATGACGAATATCCTTCTGCATGGAACTTCCAGAAAAGAGATATCCTTCATGCACCAGACACATCTTCTCCTGGGCGACCTCTGTTGAGCGCACCTCCCAGAACATGAAGCTGCTGCGATCCTTTCTCAGCAAGAAAGCTCTGCTCTCCCGCAAGCGGTCACTCCTGCACGCATTCCAGGTCGATGATCCCGATAAGATGCTTTCCGCTCTGCGCCTATTCCAGAAGGAAGTGCACCATCAGCAGGCGGACTTACAGGGTCTGCGTCTGGAAGTTCCTGGTCGTGGGCACCCGATCCTGCGCGACTTCAAATGCGGAAGTATGGCATTACCTGACCTGCGCGAGCACGCTGCTGCATTGCGACCACACATTCCTTTACTCAGGAAATATCACGGCAGCGCGTTCGTCGGCTTGAGCACTTCGCTGCATCTGTCAGAAGACATGGAACTGGATCAGCTGCAGAAAGCCTATGCAGCTATTGTGGATGCTGCCCATCTTGAACAACTGTGTGAGGTGCTCAATGGGCAAACTGGGTTATGCAGCGATGCCACTGAGCACATCTATGAGGGAGGTATGCACCGGGCCAGACATATCCAGACACTTTTCCAGAGGGCTCATGAGGAGGAACTGTTCCGCATCTGCAACCTTCTGCATCACGAGAATGTGTATGCGGGCTGGATCTGATTTTTGTTATTCTTGCGGTACACATATCCTTTAAATACTGCCCGTGCGCAGCATCTCTGATACAGGATGCGCACAATAAAGGATCTTTTCATCCATTACCTCAACGAGATCCTGCTCTGCATTCTCATACTGCTCAACATCATGGATCTAGCCGGTCTGCTCGGCCCTGACCTGGATGTGCTAAAAAAGATCATCTCCTGGACAATTGTCGGATACCTTCTCTACAAAGCAGGTTTTTCACGAGTCATCACAGGAGTTTCCGACAAGCGTATCGATTGCCTGCTGCTCATCGGCTATTTTCTTCTGAGCATACGTGTCCTGATCGGATACGCAGTGCGTATCCTGTCCCATCTGCAGCAAAAAGGACTGGGATACTGGGCACGTGTGATTCCCGTGACATTAGGCAACACCAACATCAGTCCTGCTGCACAGATTCATCTTCCCCTACTGGACCTGCACACCCTCACCCACATTCCTGTTCCTGCCGGTCTGGATCTGGCCAGCGTTCCCACTATCCTCTCCGTACTACCTTTCAGGATCAACCAAGTCTATGTCGCTGTGACGGGTCTTGATGGGACAAGAACCTTCCTGCTCGAACCCCGCTTCTTCATGCATCGATGGATTGTTGCTATCACTTCGCATATTAATTGGATTGAGGCTGCCAGTATCGCACTTGGTATCCTGCTCCTTGCTATCGTCAGTCTTCGTGTGATCCGCAGAATCCCTGTGCAGCGCAGAAGCTTTCTGGGCGCCATCGGTGAATTCCCTGTGCGTGCGAATGACGGGCTCATCCGTACCATCTTCCACTTCCTGTTGGTGTTCTTCTCTCTCACATTCATCTACATCGCTGTTGCCTCTTTCTTTCTGGAATGGGTGGCATTTACTATCGATGCTCCCCTGATGTTCATTGGCATACTCTTCTATGTCATGATAGTCATCAGACATCACAAGAAGTTTCATGTGGATACTCTTCTTTATCGGATCGGCAGTTTCGGAGAACGATTCTATAGCCATTTCATCCGTCTATTCCATAGCAGAAAAGGCATCCTTGTGGCATGCGCTGGCATACTCTGCCTTCATCTAGCGGTCGATATTATCGTTTTCCTCCTGCCCTACCTGAGTCATGGACAGACGCTTTACGTACATGGCCATGTGCCTTCCTTATGGGGTAGCAGCAGCATTTTCCTCGGCGATCTGTTGCGTCAGCCTTCTGTCCTGATGCAGGCAATCGTATCGTACCTGCATATTGCCAACATAACCGCTCTTGCCATGCTTCTGTTGCTTCCTGGGCTTGTCTGGTTGTCCGCAGTGCATACGCACGTCTTCCGGATGCCTTGGTGGCTGCTCTCAATGTTGTCTGCCTCGATGATCGCTATGCTTGTCACTCCTGCATTCACCCTTCAACCCCTCCAAGCGGCGTTCAGCCGCGGAGTACTCATCTTTCCCCGCTCGGTATTGCAAGGCAGCATGCCACTACTCAGCTTCCTGCTTTCCCTGGCAGGAGGTATTCTCGTAATCATGATGCGTCGACGCAAAGAGGATCTCTTACGCGTGCAACGTTTCGTGCTTGCAGGCTCGTACCTCTTCTTCCTCAGCTATATCATCATCTATGCCCTTGATCTGTCTTCTTATTATGCGCAGACGATCGCGTCTATGGCGACAACCCCTTACTGGTTCATCTCTGTAGTGCTTCTGATCGTCTTCAGCCTTACACTGATTTTCTATTCCTGTGGGCTGATAATGATGCTTCTGATCTATCTCCATGTGAAGAAACTGATTCCCCGGCACATTCTCTAGAACAAGATGTTCTGCGCCTGATATTCTCTGCCTCTAAATACGTAGTGGCGGTGTTGTTGCGCGTGCTTCAGATGAAGAATACAGAAAACAAAAAATGAGATAGGTCGAGCGGACCTATTTTTTCTTGGGCTTACTGGTCTTGCTCGGCTTCATGTACATCTCGAAGAGGACGATGTGCTCCCAAGAGGACATGAGCATTTCGGCTGCTACCACAAGAATGGTAACCATAAGGATCACCCAGATATCGACAGCAGTGCCTATTGGAAGCAGGGTGCGATTGACGGTGATCAGAAGTGCGATTGCGGCGACCACTATCCAGCTGCTCAAGGTGTGCCGTGTGTGTACTTTGCCAAAATGGCTACTGGCGTGGACCGCATGATGCGTTGGTCTATCGACTTCCTTTTTCGGATACACGAAGATAAGCCGCCAGGATACCAGAGCAAGCCAGATGAAGATGAGCGCGACGTAGGTAGATTTTACGAATGCGTTGAAGTCAACCAGCAGATTAGAGAGCAGGATGATGCCGATGGTAAGAAGCGGAATGCCTAAAGCCACATACATAAGCATGGAACTGCCTGCAAGGTGAAAGAAACGATCATGCGCAAAATGCACCGCCTTTTTCAGGTTTGCTTTCCTGTGATGCACAATCTGGTGGAAGAAGCCATACCCTACAGCAGAGAAGAAGAATATGATGAATGTCTCTCCTATCAGATACAACATCACGAGCAGCAGTTGAGTCATCTCCGCGCTGACGGTATAAAGTACCGCAGCATCGATAAGACTCCATATTGCGTATATGACAAGGAACCACACAGTCGAAAGGGCTATCCCTGATACTTTCGGGAGAAGGAGTATCGGATTCTTCTCCAAGAGATTCCAGCTAGCGTTGAGTATGTCTTTGTATTTCATCTTCTTCACCTTTCTCTATCATTTTGCTGATTGCGACTATTAAAAGGCTTTCTGCCCACCCCAGAGGAGTGTTCTCGTTGTACTGATCCGAATCAGAGAAGTACAGCTCAGGCTCCTCCCCGTCAGCAGTCACTGTCTTGAGCGCCTTTCTGAGATGCTGCTTGGCTTTGGCATGCTCACCCATCTGACGATAGATGATAGAAAGCCATGAGAGACCGAAGGTCCATTCTGCCTCTTCTGAATACCCATCCTTATTGCGATTGTAATAATAGTCATTCTTGTAGCGTATCACGCCGTGCCGGCGCACAAGATGATATTCGACATGCTCCAGGATCTCTGCCCGCTGCTCGGGGGTGACAACATGATACGGATAGATGAGGGAAAGCAAAGCCAGATCCACAAATTTCTTCTCAGACTCACGCGGCAGAAGTTCCTTGAGTGTCTTCTGTCCTTTGCGTATGAGGCTCAGAGGGACCTGAATACCCTGCACATTGCGGATGGCGCGCAATCCTGCCACACATGCCCCTACACTGGAAGCATGTATCTCCTCATCCTCTTCCCACATCCCGGAATCCGGATCATGCCAGTACTCTATGCTCTGCAAGTACTGCACCAACTTCTGCGTGATCCGCACTTCATCAGGAGTTTCAAGGATGCGTACCCGACGCTTCTCCAGCATTCCCAGTTTGAAAAGGATCGCACCCACCGCGTCGTGCTGCTTGTTGCCCCATTCCTCCCAGAATTCATCGAAAGTTTCCGGATGATAGCGCGCGTGGATGTACTTATGCCTCGCGTCAGGTTTCTGTTCTATGGCCCAATCGATTTTTGCTTCATGCTTGAGAAAGATACGCAAGAGAGCCTTGTAGGTCTTGACCACAACCTCATTGCGCCCTAATACTTCGAATGCCAGGCACTCGTAGAAATTGTCCCGCAGCCAGCTTTTATCGTACCCGGTGGACACCGACTTGCTGGAAGCGGCAAAGAGACCCGAACTGTACTGGAGGTCCTGCAGGATCTTGAGGTGATGGTCCATTATCTTCCCATAATGCTCCTCAGGAGTAGGCATAGCCATTTTCTTGCTGTCTTTATTTTTAAACATACATGAGTACTCCGGGGTAGTATTTATGGTCCGCACCGCCAATGGAGTGGAAACAAATGAGTATCCTACGTGACAACCGCAAAGTGTACAAAGAGGATGTGTGAGCACATAATGCTCGACGAGCACGGATCCTGCCATAAACAGAAGCAATCGGACCGGCTGTGCGGACCGATACCTTTTTAAGTTACACATGAATCTATTTTCATATGAATACCTGCTCATACGAATCCTTCTTCGTCCATTTCGCCAATCGGACGAAACTCGCCATCATCCAGGAACTGA
This sequence comes from uncultured Methanosarcinales archaeon, assembly GCA_964565095.1. GTDB lineage: Archaea > Nanobdellota > Nanobdellia > Woesearchaeales > DATGWN01 > CAZMDB01. The sequence goes on from CAZMDB010000074.1 coordinate 5,109, forward strand.
TGGACGGGCCCAGAAGTGTCTCGGAGATGGCGCATGCGCTGGGATCAGAGCAGAGCAAAATATCACATAATCTTTCGACGCTTCTGTACTGCAATATCATCACAGTGCAACAAGAAGGGAAGAAGCGGATCTACACCCTCAATAAGAAGACCGTCCTGCCGATGATGAAGATTGTGCAGGAGCACGTCCAGTGCTTCTGCAAGGAATGCCGGAAATTATGAGCCAGATTGATAATAAACGGATCTACCTTGACAATGCGGCAACAACGCCGCTGCTGCCTGAAGTAGAGGATGCGATGAGACAGGCCCCTTGGGGCAATCCTTCCAGCATCCATAGCTGGGGTGTCGAATCCATGCAGGCTCTGGAGGATGCCCGATGCAGGCTTTCGTCTATTGTCGGTTGCCATCCGTGCGAACTGTTCTTTACCTCAGGCGGCACTGAAGCGAATAACTGGATCCTCAAAGGATATGCATGGAAGCATCGACAGGAGGGACTGCATATCGTCACCACCCGCATCGAGCACGACTGTGTTCTCAATGCCTGCCGATGGCTTGAGAATCAAGGGTTTGAGGTCACCTATCTTGATGTCGATGCTCAGGGTATGCTGGACCCGCAAGAACTTGCTGCAGCTGTGCGCAACGATACTATTCTTGTGTCAATCATCCAGGGAAACAATGAGATGGGGGCGATCCAGGATCTTGATGCGATCAGCCGTATCTGCAGGGAACATGATGTTCCCTTACATATCGATGCCTGTCAATCCTTCACCAAGATCGGCATTGACACCTCGCTGGTGGATATGATGACTATCAACGCCCACAAGATCCACGGTCCGAAAGGTGTGGGGGCCGTGTATATCCGGAAAGGACTGATGCTCGATCCCTTACTGCATGGGGGGGGACAAGAGAACAGGAAACGCTCAGGCACGCAGAATGTACCTGCTGCTGTGGGCTTTGCAAAAGCTGCAGAGCTATCTTCCAAAGCGGATTGGCACAGAGTTGCAATTCTGCGGGATATGCTGATCGAGGGCATCCTGACGCGCATCCATGGATCGAAACTCAACGGTCCTGTCGGCATGCACCGGCTCCCAAACAACGTCAATATCTCATTTTCACGTGTGGAAGGAGAGAGTATCATAGAGATGCTGAATCTCAAAGGCGTAGCGGCTTCAACCGGGTCTGCCTGCTCTTCCAAGAGCTTGGAAGCATCACATGTACTGACTGCAATGGGACGCGATGCTGAAGCTGCACACGGCAGCGTGCGTCTTACTCTTAGTCCGGCGACCACAGAAGAAGAGATCGCGTATGTCCTAGAAATACTGCCGGACATCGTCGCCCGGCTTGCTGCGATCTCTCCGCTGCCTGCCTAAAAAAGACAAGGTGATATGTATGTATACGAAAAAAGTAATCGATATGTTCCAGAATCCTCAACACGCTGGAGAAATGGAAAATGCGGATGCTGTCGGTGAAATCGGGAATGTCCGCTGCGGAGATATCATCCGCTTCAATCTTCGGATCGAGGATGATGTGATCAAAGACATTACGTTCCAGACATATGGATGTGTCGCGGCGATCGCCGCTTCGGAGATGACGTGTAATGTAGCTATCGGGAAGACATTGGATCAGGCCTACAATCTCACCAAAAAACAGGTTCTTGAAGAATTGGGTGAGGTTCCCCTGATCAAGCACCACTGCGCATCCATGGGGATCCAGAGCCTGAGAAAAGCTATCGATGAGTACCGGAAAAAATCCGCTCAGTAATCTCTACATAAGAAGGAATGTCAGGAGCGCGACCACGCAGGCAACCAGGCTCATCTGGCGTCCGGCGCGGGCACCTAATCGATGATGCGGCGTGGTTC
>CAZMDB010000075.1:0-6961 GCA_964565095.1 uncultured Methanosarcinales archaeon
ATCCTCGACAGATAATGCAACTATTGAGCCTCCCTCCAATCTGATAGAGATAGCACCAGTACCAGATGCGCTCACAGCGTCCACTGCATTACTTAGAAGGTTGGCCACAAGCAACTGAACCTCGTATCCGGAACAATTCAAATATACTGGGTCATCCGGACCAGAATAGCCCAATTTCACCTTCCCAGAATTACGTTCAGGGAAAAATGGCCCATACAACACGCCAGGATACTGCTTGTCCACCTGAACGATGGCCTGCAACACGATGCTACCTATATCACATTCTTCCGTATACCCAGGGTCCTGCAGCACTTTACGCAAACGCTCCACATTGGTGCGCACACCGGATACGAGCTGTTTCACCTCTTCTTGATAAACATCCCGCACAGCATTCTGGATATCTTTTTCAAGTACCGATAATGAATCATCAATCAGACAGAGCTGTTTCTCAATATCCCGGGAATCTGAAAGATCATTCAGCGTATCTGCCAATCGGCTGCAACGCTGCTTGAGAATATCTTCCCCTGAAGACCCCAGATAAGTCGCCAATAACTGCAAAGCTCCTGAAGAACTGTGCGCATGGGCCTTGAGGAACCACCCGACACGTTCCCGCGGATCAACCTTAACCATGCGTCCTACTGACCCTCTTCTTGCTTCTTGAGCAGATTCCTGATAATACTCAACAGATTCCCTATCTCAGGTTTGCTGATCTGTGCATCGGCGCCTATCATCTCTCCCTTCTTCCGGATCTCATCATAAATCAGGGAAGAGAATAGCACCACAGGCAAGCAAGACATCACTGCGTCATTCTTGATCGTCTTGCACAAGGAATGGCCATCCATCTGCGGCATCTCGATATCAGTGATGACCAGCTGCACCATATCCGATAGGCTCTTACCCTGCGTTCGGGACTCCTCCACAAATGCCTCCAAATATTCCAGCGCGACCTTCCCATTATTGACTGAGACCACCTCGAACCCGCCTGTCTCAAGGATCCCCATCAGAAGATCGCGGATCATGCCTGAATCTTCAGCAAGAAGCACCTTCGGGCGTCCAGTCCTGCCAATCTTCTGGACATCCTCTATTATCTTGCGATCAGCATCAGTGCTTAAGCTCAGTTCCGGGTTGATGTCTGCAACAATCTTCTCGAAATCGATCATCATCATGATACGATCCTCAAAGTTGACCACCCCTGTGATACAGTCCTCTTTCTCGACCTGCGTCACATGAGCCGGAGGCAGCACCTTGCTCCATGACATCCGGTGGATAGTCTTGATATCATGGATCAGGAAGCCGAAATTGACCTGATTGAATTCCGTCACGATCACATAGCACTTAGCGACATCCACACCCTCAGTCCGCTCTCCCAGCCAAGAAGCCAGATCAACCAGCGGTATTATCTTGTCCCGTAGCTTGAAGACGCCCAGAATATGATCTTCCGACTCAGGCATACTGATAAAATCAGGGATCTTGATGATCTCACGGACCTTAGCCACATTGATGCCGAACTGTTGCTTGACATCATCACTGCTGTCCTTAAGGAATATCTCGAACTCTGCGATCTCGACTTCGTTGGTCCCTGTCTCAAGAAGTATATCCTGCTGCGTAGCCATCAATTTCCCTCTGAACGTACAGCAATCACTTCTTCTTGACCGCTTTCTTGGCAGGCTTCTGAGACTCTTCTTCGACGGCCTCTTCAGCCTGTTCATCAGCAACAGGATCTTTGCTTTCTGCCTGAGGACTGCTGGAAGCACCGGCGGCCGCCTTGCTCGAATTTTCCACCTTGTTGATATTCTCGATATCTTTTGCCTCAAGCACTTTGGCAAGATCCAGCAGGATCAGTAGCCGCTCATCAAGGATGCCTACCCCTTCGATGTAATCTGAATTGATCCTCTGCGTGATCACCGCAGGAGCAGGCTCGATCTGATCAGAGGAGAGCCTGAGAACCTCTGTCGCAGAATCAACAATCATCCCCACGGTATTCTTACCGGTCTCGATCACGATGATCCGTGTGTTGTGATCCACTTCCTTGGCATCCAGACCCATCTTCCTGGCCAGATCAATGATCACAATAATACCACCGCGAAGATTGATGACCCCTTCGATATACTCTGCAGTATTCGGGATCTTGGTTATCTGCTCCATGCGGATAATCTCCCGGACCTCATTGATATCCACACCGAACTCTTCCTTTCCTAACTTGAAGACGACGATCTGGCGCTCATCATGTTTCTGCTCTGCCTGTTCTTGGTTCTCTCCTGGCATCTTTACTAACCTCTTTTATAGCTTACTTTGCGCCTTCCGCCTTTTTAACTGTTTCTGCAGAAGAGGATGAAGAGGAGGATTTCTCCTCCTTCTTCCCATTGTCATCATCCCCATCATCAACAGTGAACCGGGCAACGAGTCGCTTGAGTTCCTCCGCACCACTACTGAGTGTCTGCGCAGAACTGGAGACCTGTTGCATCGATGAGGTCACCTGCTGCACAGATGAGGATACCTCTTCTGAACCAGCCGCATTTTCCTGAGCGATCGCACCCATCTCACTAAGCACACTATTGACCTTATCCACTAGCCCGGGGATCGCCTCGAACGCAGTCAGAGCCTCCTGCACTGCATTAGTACCTTCCTCGACCTGATGGGTATTGTTCTCCATGCTCTTCACCGAATCCTGGATTTCACTCTGGATTCCGCTGATCAGATCGCTGATCTGGCCGGTCGCCTTGCTGGACTCCTCTGCCAGCTTACGGACCTCATCAGCCACGACCGCAAATCCGCGTCCAGCTTCTCCTGCTCGAGCAGCCTCGATAGCTGCGTTGAGCGCAAGCAGATTAGTCTGTTCAGAGATATTGTTGATCGTATCCACGATCTTCCCTATCTCCTGCGACTTCTCGCCCAATGCCTTAATCCTTTCAGCACCCTCGCGGGTCGTCTGACTGATCACTGTCATCTTCTCATTGACTGATGCAGCAGCAGCGCTGCCTTTCTGCGCAGAATCACCGGTCTCTTTTGCTGACTCCTGAGCCTGAGACGCACTCTTCGATGTGTTCTGAGCGCCCTTTGCTACCTCCTGCACCGTCGAGGAGACTTGCTCCATGCTGGCATTGACTTCTTCAGCAGAAGCCGAAAGCTCTTCAGAGCTTGATGCAGCGTTCATGGCCTGCTTCTTCACTTTCCCGATCAGAAGTCCCATAGAGCTGACCATCTTTTCGATAGAGTTGCGCAGATTGAGCACATCCCCCTTTGCTTCCTTGGTCGCACGCGCTGTCAGATCACCGCCAGCAACACGCTCTGCCATATCCATCATGTCTGTGAAAGGGACGTTGACCTCATCCATCATTGAATTGAGGCTTTTTGCCATCTTTCCGATCTCGTCATCCCCCATCACCGTGAACTTCATGCCGAAATCGATTGTGTCACCAAGCTTATTGGCCTCATCAGCAATCTTGAGGACCGGCTTTGTGATCATCCGGGTAATGAACAATGCAATCACGACACCAATGATGATCGCAAACAGGATAAAGGTCACTATCATCGTGATAGCTGCTGCCTGAGCTGTCTCCATGGCGCGCATCTGTGAATTGAGCAGAGCAGCTGTGGTCGCATCGAAATCTTCTCCCGCAGCAGCAGATTCTCCTAGGGCAGCTGCCAGATTCTCCTCCGAGGTAAGATAATTATTACCAGCCTGTTCATACTGGTCTAATTCAGCAAGAATTGTGTTAGCTTGCTCGATATTATATTGATCATTGAACCGTGACTTGAGATCCTGCGTCTGCTCTCGCGCTGCAGCGAGCTCCGCTCGCCAGAGCGCAGCTTCATCCATCTGCCCAAGCAGGATGTTCTTAGCATGGATTCTCATTGCATTTACATAATCGATCACCAGATTCGAATCCTTGACCATCTGGTCTCGTGAAGCCAGTTGCGAAGCTGATGCTCCCTGCCGTATTTCGCTTTCAAGCTTCTGCCCCTGATCTTCAATCAAGGCGTTGACCACATCAATCAGCTCCACCGCCGCAGAATCCATATTCTCCACAGCCTGAGCCTGAACGCCATGATACTCGATATACTTGCGCATGCTAGAATCGTACTCCTCAAAGACATCTTCAAGGTGATTTATCTCCTCGATATCCTGCTGCCGCTCAAACTTCGCACGTGTCTCATCTACCTGTGACAATATCTGATCCCCTACTTGGTCATAATAATGAAGGACCGTCTCGTCACGCCCACCGTAATAATCATCGCCGACTATCACGAAGTTCTTTGCTTCCGCACGTATCTTCATGCCCAACAGCGTCAGCTGATTAGCATCATTGGCCTTATCAACGCGTCCATCCATCTCCTGCAGGCTCGAAAACCCGATATAGCCGACAACCGCTGTGATGAGAAGGAGGATTGCGAATCCTCCCATAATCTTGTAACTGATCTTAATGTCTTTGAGTCCCATACATACACCTCTTTTCAAAAAATTCCTACCTCTGTTCCCGCGACGAATACAACAGGAACATGCTCTTTCTGAAAATATCCTTTTAAAAAACTTGCTCTATACTCCTACCAAAAAATATAGTAACAACTATACAAAAAGATAGTCACTTATAGCATCTGGTAAGTGGTCACAATCAAGAAAGAGTGGCTAAGAATGCAGGATATATGAAGAAGAAAAATGTAGAAGAAAAAAGAGAGAAAAATGGAAAAAAATGGAAGTCAGGCACCCGTACTTTTAGGAGTCCTTCTGATTCGGATTAGCATCCTCATGCACCTTAAATGCATTTACCATCTCGCGAAGATCGCTTGCTCCTTGTGCAAGCTCCTGGGAAGTCTTTGCTACCTGATCAATACTGCTGTTGACCTCTTCGACAGATGCACTGACCTCTTCAGCTCCCGCAGCGTTCTCCTCTGCCACAGCACTAATCTCAGCTATCGATCTATTGACCTGCTCGACCAACTGAGGTATCTTCTCGAACGCAGATAACGCATTCTCCACGGCCTGCGCTCCCGCGCCCACCTGATCCGTACTCTTGTCCATACTCTCCACCGAATGAGTAATCTCCGACTGGATGTCCTGGATCAACTCCGAGATCTGCTTGGTCGCCTGACCTGAATCCTCTGCTAGCTTACGGACCTCATCAGCCACCACCGCAAATCCGCGCCCAGCTTCGCCTGCGCGAGCAGCCTCGATAGCCGCGTTGAGCGCAAGCAGGTTTGTCTGTGCAGAAATATTATTTATGGTCTCGACAATGTTTCCGATCTTCTCGGATTTTGCGCCTAGAGATTTGATACGATCAGCACCCTCAGCGGTGGTCTCGCTGATATCCTTCATACTGCTATCGATCTGCTGTGCCGCTTCGGATCCTTCAGAAGCACTTGTGTTCGTATTCTTGCTCTTCTCAGAAGCATCCGCGGTGTTCTTGCTCAGCTCCTGACTTGCCTTGGCAATCTCTTGGATTGTGCTTGATACCTGTTCGATTGATGCATTGACTTCCTGCGCTGAAGCTGACAGTTCTTCAGAACCTGATGCACTCATCTCAATATTCTTCTTGAGGGCGCGGATCAATGACTCAACCTTATTGACCATTGCGTCGAAAGCCTCAGACATATCACGGATCTCATTGACATGGGAACGCACCTTGACACGCTGCGTCAGGTCACCCTTAGCCACACGACCGATCACACGCGACACATGACCAAGAGGCTTCGTAATCGACCAGGCCATATACAGACCGATCGCAAGGGATACAAGCACACCGAAAACAATTGCGCCAAAAAGCATGCCCATCCCCGCCGCTTCAGCGCGATCCGCTTGCTGCATCGCAGCAGACATCTTCTGGTCCACCGTCCCCTCCAGCTCCTCCAGTATGCCACCTATGTTGGCGGCAGTAACATCAAGCTCTTCAAGGGTTACGTGTTCCTCTTCACGGAGATCCTCTATGATCGGATCGACATACGCATGCAGAGTTCCGAAATGCTGCACCATCTGCTTCCTGATGGGGACCACACGCTCATTGTACAGACTTACCTTCTCTTCTGCTGTAGGTGCGGCATTTATCGCATTTGCCACGCCATGTAACTGATCATGCGTCTGTTCAAAATCCTTCAGATACGCATTCAGCTCATCGTCTTCAATAGAGTAAGCATAATACCACTGCCCGAAGAAACAGCTTCGTGGATCGGTATTCCCTGTGAACCGCGTACCTGAGATCGCTGCATCATAGAGCTGATCCAACCAATCCTTGTGTTTGTTCTCCACCACAGAGAGATACTGGGAAATATCATAGTATGTGCCCTGATAAGTGAAACTATAAGAGACGCGCAGATCATGCGCCGCCATCACACGCTCAGCTACAGCAGCGAATTCATCACGCTTCTCATCCACCTTCTGAGCAACCGTCTTCATTTCTGCTGTCCCTTCGGGAATGATTGCATCGATCCCCATCGAATCATAGAGTGTGCCGGCATCGCTTCCGCGGAATTCTTCTGATTCAGTACCATATTTGATACCGAGAATCCACATATCAAACACGTCCAGAGCATTTGTCACTGCTTCCCGTTTCGCATCCAGTTGTTCAGAATCCTGCGTATACTCCATGACAAGCTCATCTGCTTCCAGAAGCGATATGATGCTCTCCATGCTTGCGTCCTTGAGAGGCACATTCTCGTCAAGAATATAATCCGCATTCTCGCTGATGATACCCGCTGTAGATATCCCGATAATACCTGCGATGAGTACTATACCTGCAACCGCCAGAAACCCGATGAGCAATCTGTATATTAGCTTCATAAGATAAAACCCCTTTTTCGAATAGCCTTATTCCTGATAAGCGCCCTATATAAATGTATCGTGCGAGCCAGTATCTCCGAATGCAGAAGAGAAAATAGTGCTGCCTTGGAGCAAGATTAGAAAATCAGCCGATTCATGCAGGCTGATTTTCGCAAAACCTGCACCAGGTATCAAAGAAATCGTAGATTT
>CAZMDB010000076.1:0-6867 GCA_964565095.1 uncultured Methanosarcinales archaeon
GCCGACAAAAAGCGATATGATAGCTGCAGCCAGCAGGATGTATATGATGACACTATTGAATTGCCGTGCAAAGATACGCAGGACGCTTACTCTGAGGTCCTTGGCCGTTATCTTTTCCCCGTATTTTTTGAGCCGATCTTCTGCTTGTAGCTCATCACGTCCTTTCTGGCCCGAATCCAGGGTAGTATATAATTCGGGTACTGCTGTCCTGTACCAATCCGTCATCCTAATTCGCTCTCTACTTGTTATGATGGACCGGGTGGGAATGGCCGGCCTTCCTCCGATATTTCAGATGTTCTAGATGCGCCACTTTCTCTTTTATAAAGCTGCTCATGCTCAGTTTGTTCTTCTCGATCATAGTCGAGAAATGCTTTCCGCCCAAGAAGTGTGGCATGATGACATATGTAGCGCCTTCCTCGTAGAGACGCTCCGCCTCATCTATCTGGTGCGAGACAACAGTGATAATTGCTTCAGCATGGATATCCTTGACTTTCTTGATAATCAGAAGATTCGTATCCATATCAGGGATGGTGGATATTACCATCTTGACCTTATGGAAATTCAACTTGTCCAAGAATTCGGAATCATTAGCATCTCCATACATGCAATCGAAACCCTGTTTGCATAGATCAATAATGGTGTCCGGGTTGTAATCTATAATGAGAAATTTGCTCTTTAACTTGTTCAGGGATTCCAGAATATCGAATCCGATCCTATTATATCCGAAAAGAATGATCTGGTGTCCCTTGCCTCTGTGGTAAGTATGCTCATCCTTCTTTTTGCCTTTTCTTTCAAAGATTGACAGGTACGGTGAAAAGATGGTATACATCTTGTTCGCGTACATGATCATATAAGTGGACCCGGTGAAGGTAATCAAGCCTACCACCGTCACAAGAGAGACGATTTCCTGGGAGATATGCCCTACACTCACACCCATGGCAAGCACGATGAGAGAGAACTCGCTGATCTGTGCTACTGTCAGTCCGGCCAGAAAACCGCTACGTTTGGTATATCCGAGCCATCCCATAACTGCCATGACAATAATAGGATTTCCGATAAGCACGAACGCCGAAAAAGCGATGATCATATCAATATGAGCAAATATACTGCCAAATGTCATCTGTGCTCCCAGCATGATGAAGAAGAGGATAAGAAAGAAGTCTCTGAGCGGTTTCATTCTACTGCTGATCTCGTAATGGTAGGGAGACATAGATAGTGCTATTCCAGCAAGTAACGCTCCAGCTTCTATGGAGAAGTTCAGGTAATAGAAGAGTGTAGCGATAATGAAGCACCAGCTTATTGAGAACAGAAGAAGGTATTCCTGGCTTCGTGCTATGCTTTTTACTAGTTTAGGGAGCACGTGTACTGTTATCAGGAAGAGTATCACCACACCTAGCGCTCCTTTCAGGACAGTACTTACTGCAATGGTGAGAAGATCCGCTCCTGAATTGAGGGAGGATATCAGTAATAGGATGAAAATTGCGAGAAAATCCTGGACAATCAGGAAGCCAACGGCAATTCGGCCGTATAAAGTTTCGAGATCCCGTTTGTCCGACAGCAGTTTCATTATGATTATGGTACTGCTGAAGGCAAGAGCGATAGCTACATACAGGGAAGTGATAATCGGTAGCCCCCAGGCCATGGCCAAAAGAAATCCGATCCCTGAGGTGAAAATCACCTGTCCTATTCCTGTAATCAGTGCGACTTTGCCCACATCCTTGATGACTTTAGGGTTTAGGTTCAATCCCACAAAGAACAACAGAAGAGCCACCCCGACCTGCGAGAATGCGGTGAAGGTATGGGTAGAACTCATGATATTGAGAACAACAGGTCCCACAATAATTCCGCTAAGGATGTATCCGATAATGGCAGGTTGCTTCAGTATCCTCACAATACCTGTCACGATGAGGGTGACTGCCAGTACAGTACTCAATTCGATAAATGTGGTCGGATCCATGGTACTAACAATCCTTCAGTATCTGTATAAGGCTACTTGGCGTGACCACGCCTACAACCTTTTCTTCATTGTCTAGCACCGGGATGTAGGTAAAGTCTTCTTTGAAGATGAGCTTGATGACATCGTTGATAGGGGTGTCTTCTCTCACAGAAGCGGTGTGCGTATTGGCCATCTCTTTGGCCTTTTTGTAGAGGAATTCTCTTCGATACCCTTGATTGAGTATCTGGACCAATGGCTCATGCTTCACCTGCTGCAGAAATAGGGCGATAATGTCATTGTCGGTAATCTCGCCGACAAATCTCTTCTCTTTTGTCACCACAATGCATGCGTTGATGTGTTCTTTCCGTAGCTTTTTCAGGATAGTTTCTGCTGTGTCATCCGGAAAGAGGAAGCAGGGGTGTATCATGGCATCGCTGGCTGAAAGAGAAGGTGCTTCTTCTCTGGGCATCAGTTCCGCTTGCCTTTTCCTATACCTACTTATCACTGACATACGACGCACTCTCTTTTGGGAACCTGACCCACAAATGCAGTATATAAAGAAGGGTGAAATGTATGGCAAGAAAGTGGATAAAAAGGGGAAATCACTGGAGGACAAAGCGACCTTTTGTAGTCAACTGTATAAATTTATTATTCCCATTCTCCTGGTAACTGAGATAACCAAGCGTGTAAAGCTTATCAAGCCTTCTCCTGATCGTGGGCTTGGTGACTCCCAGCATCTTCATCAATCTCACTTGATTTACCAGCACTCCTTTCTTATTATGGTCATCGACTTTTCTAAGAATCTCCATCAATGTTTCCGGGATCAGTACCTTCATCTTTTTCTCCTCATGGATAAGAAATAGCTTTGTGATTACGAAAAAGAGCATAATGAACAGGAAGACTTGGAGAATTGAGTGCAGCAATGAGGGTCCGAGAAGGTAGTCGAACAGATTGTCGATAATCTCTGTGATTATGAATATGGAGAGGATCAGCACAAAGAAGTTTCGATTTTTCCCTATCATCAAGAGCAGAAGTGAACAACGAGCCTATAAATGTTATCTTTGTAGGTGTCAACGGAAACCTCATATAAGAGCCACATTTTATATACCCCCGAGCAGGTATAGCCACAGAGGTTATTTGTATGGCAAAAAAGAAAACTACGACGAAGAGAACATCAAAGAACCCGGACATTGCAGAAGTGATCGGCAAAGCGGTCGAAAAAGAGATCCGAAAAGAATTTGCAAAGAAAAGGGAACCATCAAAAACATCCACATGCTGCAACATCGCCACACGAAGCACCTGCGGTGGTATCTACGGACTAGGTTTTGTCGGAGCACTCATTTACTATATCTCCACAGCAACCGGATTCTGGGTAGGCGTACTCGGAATTCTGAAAGCCATCGTCTGGCCTGCCATTCTTGTCTTCAAGTTATTGGTATATCTGACGTGAGTATTCAGGCGTAGATAAGTGGAAAGAGCATTGTGTTGATCGATTATTAGGACTTTGCACTGTCAAAAGGAAGCATGTATTTATATACCGAAATCCAGAAATGGAGTGATGGTACTGCAATTCATCTCCATCGCATTGGAAGCAGCCATCGTGGGCATCGCGCTGATGGCTGCGCGGAAAAGGCGATACATCTATGGTATTGCGCTGACGTTCTCGATATACGTGTTCTATGATATGACACACTTATTCGAGATGCAGATCAGTAAATCAGTGCTTCGTGTGGTGTTCTTCATAGCTAACTTATCGATGCTCATGGCTGTCTGGAAACTGCATAAGAGTAATGGGAAATGATTTTTATAAAAATCAGTGATTCCTTCTGAGTGTACCTCCCTGCCCCTATGGTTGCTCAAATGGACAGGAAGATTCATTAACACTGTCACCATGGCAATCTTCAGGCCAAGCGCAGCAGCACCGCACAGATTTCTTTCTTGGCATCGGAGGCAGCTGTGTCAACCGGATCGCGGCAGATCTGCTAGAGGTCGGATACCTGACATGTGGATCCGCATGGGTGGAGCAGACTGGTGCCTCACTGGGAGAATATGTCCTGCAGAGCTATCCGTCTCCTTTCCTGTCAGCTCAGGAAGCGATGCTGATAGCCGGATATTCCCGGAAGGATACTATTGGCGCAGCGGATATACTCTTGGAGCAACTACCGTAAATCATCACAAAAAGGCAAGCTTTGATGATGGAATGCTGATCAGAAGAGTCTATGTAAGGAGTCGAGACTATACAAAAATATATAAATCTCTTGTCTTAGCGCAAGCGCTGTGGAACTGCAGGATATGATAGAGCGGTATCAGCGTGGGTAAGCTCCGTTCGAGAAGGTATGGGCATATCTCAAGCCTCTTCTGCAGCGGACGAGCAGGAGGTATGTCCAGCCTGATCACAAGAATTATGATGATATCCTGTCAGATGCAGCATCTGCTGTCCCTGATATTCTACGCACATATGACCGGAATTGTGCCGGTTTTCTTGCATATTTCAATTGGAGGATCCGCAACGTGATTGTTGATGGTATCCGGAGCCGGGAAGGCCGTGGTTGATCAGCGCCCGCGTGAATACCATGCAACGCAGGACAGCAACGGCAATGCAACTAGTATTGATAAGAATGTGATGGACTCTGATGAGAATGATGTTGCAGAGGCCCTGTCGGTAGCAATCGGGAAGACGTCGGATGTGGAGAGGCATTTCTTCAGGATGCGGTACGTCCATGGTATGAGTTAAGTCTATCGCTGAAACAACAGGTTTTGCCTTAGGGACGATCAGTAGTCTATACAGGACAAAACTGATCGGGCAGTATTTAGGGAGTATCTGCAACAGGCCGGAATAGAGAGTGCTGATGTGCCGGTTGTTCGCCATCTGCTTCAGAGACAGAGGGAACAGTCGAGTTGCGATCCAACTTTATCCATCCGGATATATTCGGCACGGGTGTGACCGAATGCTTCAGCCAGAATTGAGATTAGCGTCTGTGAATCGTAGCGTGCTACTATAAAAAAATATATAAACATACGCCTGGGTAGCTGGCTACATGGACCTTCAGGAGATGATTGATGCATACCAGCAAGGAACAATCTCATTCGATCAGGCATGGCCTCTTCTTGAGCCTATAGTGCACGCTACTAGCCGATCATATGTGCGTACGGATCATAAGGATTATCATGACATCGTCTCGGATGCGTGCGCGCTCTTGCCCGAAATACTTGACGCATACGACCCATCCCAAAAGGGATTTCGAAGTTATCTGCGATGGAAACTTCGCAATGCCATTGTGGATGGCATACGTACCCGCAATGGCAGAGGATCAAGCCGTCCACGGACCTATAATGCTGGTGCCACCCAAGAAGGAGGGGCATCAGTGGTGGACCGGCCGGTGCTTGATGAACGACGAGGTGAGGTACAGGAAGCACTGGACAAGGCATTGAGTGAGATGAACAAGGTGGAGAAAATGCTATTCAGCATGCGATTCGTGCGTGGGATGACGTATACGCAGATAGCAGAAAAGATCGGGTTCTCCGGTCCCACCGTCTCAGTCCTGTACAACGAACGTCTCATCCCACGATATAGAGGTATCCTTGATAAGGTAGGGATAGAAAGAGAGGATGTGCATCATCTCGCCGATCTCATAGATGAGCGGCGCAGCGATTCTGAGCTGTATCTGCGAGGACAGACCCTGGCAAAGGTGAGACGACAGCTCTACACCAGGGATATTGACCTGAGGAACTGATCATTCAATCATCCAGCTGTAGTAGCCATAGCTGTCACGATTGTAGTTGCACCAGTTGATCTCGATCGGAATCTGCCAATTACCCTCAGAGATTCCGGGGATGACGAGGGTTCCACTCCGTCCGGATGTGATATTGGTATGTTCTTTTGCATCTGCTGACATCTGCATCTGCCAGGAATACATCCACCAGATCGTGCGCCTGCGGATTCGTATACATATAGATCCTGATAAGCGCGACCTGATCAGTCGAAGACAAGATTGCTTGGATCTGCTCCCAGCTCTTCGAGCGCTGCTGAGATATCTTTGACAAATGTTGGCGGGCCACATATATAGAATGCCTTAGTGAAATCGGTGACGTGCTTCTCCAGAAAATCCATATCGATCCGCCCATGCGCGTAACGCTCGCTCTTCTGGTCAGTCAAGGTGAATACCACATCTTCCCCGAAAAGACCCAGCAATTCTTCATGCAGTATGATATCCCTTTCGGTCTTGTTGGAAAACAGCAGCGAATTTCCCTCCAATTTATCCTTCTGCTTGAGATCACGCATGATGGCTATGAACGGAGTGATCCCAGCACCTCCTGCAATGAAATAACCAGGACGGTCAAAGATGATCGTTCCGAACACATCGCTCACAAGGAGCTGATCCCCGGGTTTCATGGAGTGCAGGCGTTTAGTGACTCCGTCATGCGAAGGGTATGCCTTTATGGTAAATTCCAGGATGTTGTCGGCATTCAGAGACGTTGGAGTGAATGGGCGTTCTGAGTCTCTCCAGCCTTCCATGTCAAGAGCCAGATGTGTCGCTTGGCCTGGGGCATAATCGAATCCGCTGGGCTTGCTGAATATGAACTGCTTGACATCATGTGTTACGAACCGGGTTGCAAGAAGAGTCGCTTTTTCCATTGCTATAGCACCAAGAGTGCCAATATTCCGTGATTTAAATACTCTATGGCTGTGATCAAGAACGTCTCATAAGTATCCTGCGAGCAGATGCCACAGTATAGCATGAGCCAGTGACAAGGATGTGAGGATATTGTTCGCTGCGGTTCAGGGCTTCCTCCATATCACGACATGGCGTGCCATGCGCTAGCTCTTGAGGAGGCAATCCTATAGGCGAGTCTGGGCATACCTTGAAGAGTGCCTGTTGCGGACGCCGAGGCATGAGGATCTCTTCATGATCCTTGCACTACGGGACTCC
>CAZMDB010000077.1:0-6765 GCA_964565095.1 uncultured Methanosarcinales archaeon
ATTGCGTTCTCCACCCCTTATGAGATCCAGTCACAATTTTTTCACACCAAAAACACATATCCAGGCACAGATCGCACAGCACCCACTCCGCGAACGATCAAGCATGACCCCAATCATACCAAGAACTAATGCACACCACGGCATGCGAATGTTTATAAAAGAGCAATAAGTAAAAGCTTACTATGGCAACCATATCAGCTGTGCCCCGTACGGAGATCCAATACAAGGGGCAGTTTTTCATGGAGATGCTCTATAAAGTCATGTGGCAGTGGTGTGAGAACCACGGCTACAAGGATATTGAAGGGGCCGGCAATAAAGTCGAGCACTTCTATTTTGAGAACATCATGCCAGGAGGCGGGGCAAAGGAGGTATGGTTCTGGTGGCGTGTCCAGAAGCAGGAATCCAAATACTTCCGCTATCAGATCAATATCGAGACCCATATCCTCGGAATGAATGATGCTGAAACTATCGTGGATGGACGAAAAGTGAAGACCAACAATCTCGAAGTCAGCGTCTTCATCACCTCCAACCTACATATCGACGAGAAAGATATGGATATCAGAAAGCACTGGCTGACCAGCATCTTTGATGCCACATTCAAAGGACGCCTGCACAAAAAACAGATCGAGGACAAGAAAAATGAATTGTACGGCCATACGCATGCACTTATCAACACGATCAAGCAGCACCTCGGGCTGCCGCAACATGCCCCGCAGCCTCGGCCGTTCCATGATGCCATGGGTGTGCCGCAACTACGATAATCAATCAGGAGGAATAGACATATGCCTGAAGAAGAACAAGACCAATTAGTCGAAGAGGACACGCTGGAAAGCGCTGAAGGACGCAACCAAAGCCTTGACAGCGGCAGCATCGAACCTCGCGAAGCCGCTTTCATGGAAGGCTATGACAGCGATGAAGGTGACGAAGAGGACGACTACGGACTTGATGAAGACGAAAAGATGGAAGACTGACTCTCCATTTAACCCGCATTATCAATCAAACTAGAGGTATCTGTCTCATCACGCCACCTTTTTCTTATAACGACCACGGTTTTTGATGACAGCAAGACGTTGCTCTATCCGAGGATCATCATATGACTCAAGAACGATGCGATATGCCTCTTCCGCCACCGTATGATGATAGGAGTTCAATGCCTGCCGCAAAAGATGCAGATCAACAGCCTTATCCTCCACACGTCGGGAAAAATACGCAAGCCCGAAATCGATCAGATATACTTGTCTTTTGTGTACAATCATATTGGAGGTGGTCAGATCACTATGGATGATATGCAGATCATGCATCTGCCTGAGCAACCTTCCCACCTGTATGCAATACCCATCCACATCTTTCTCAAGGACATCACGCAACTTCTTTCCCTCAAGCCACTCCATAGAAATTGTCATTTCTTCCTCATCTGCATCATGACACGCAGGAACAGGAAGCCCGGCAGCATGCAACTTCTTAAGAATCCGCGCCTCGGCCCTGGTACGCGTCTGCCGGAGCCGACAATCAATCTGCAGATGACGATACCCCTTCTTCACACGGGTCTTGATCACCTTGCCTGACTCGCGGAACACCACAGCTTCGGCACCCCTCCCTATCTCTTGCCTGACCATATCTACTGCAATCCCCCGCTCCCTTTTGAATCTATCGCACATTCGACAATCACTCTCTGCGCAAGAGGCCGCAGGAAAAAAGGGAAGAACCACACATGCGTAAGCTTGAATCCACCCTGACGCAACATCACCATTATGCTCCGATAGTCGAACCCCTTGTGTTCCAGGTGTACGCGGTGATACGCGGTATCAGGCCTGCCACGGAATGCCTCCCATAATTCCCGCCGCCCATATGCCGTGTCATGACCACAGGCATACCCAAGAAGCCGTCGCATCACAGTCTTGCACACCACGCTCATGCCGATCTCGACTGGCACCGACACATACATGACTCCGTCAGATGCAAGTATCCGCCGCATCTCAGAGATAACATTTTTCGGGTCCGAGACATGCTCCAATGTCTCCAGGCACACCAGGCAATCCAGATGAGCATCCGGAATCCCTGTATACTCAGCATCTGTCTTGCACACATGTACCTTAGCAAGCTTCATCCTACGTACAGACCGTAGCCGCTCCGCATCCGAATCGACCGCATAGACGACTCCGCTGCTGATCCTGCTCAATGCCGGAAGAAATATCCCATCACCGCACCCCACGTCTGCTGCATGCTTTATCCCTCTATCACCAAATCTCCGGCGGATCCTGCCATATATGAACCGCAATGGTAAAAGATGCATGAAATTGCGCACAGAGCTGGCAGAAAAATAGTTCATCTGCTGATAACGCCCTCCGTTCGGTTCTAACGGCATCCCGAAGAATTCTGCTGACATGACGGGAAGGAGCCAGAAATTATTTAAAACAGCTTCTGTTCTCCGCTGCCCATGCTCATAGGACTGGTAGGCAAGCCGAACATCGGCAAAAGCACTTTTTTTCGTGCAGCCACTCTGGCACATGCGCCAACCGGCAACTATCCTTTCGTAACCATCAAGCCGAATCTCGGCAAAGGTTTTGTACGGGTCAAGGAAGGTGCTGCAGAATTCGGCAAGCATGATGATCCGCGCGAGGGACATGTGCAAGACGGCCTTCGCTTCGTGCCATTCGACCTGATGGATGTTGCCGGCTTAGTGCCCGGAGCTCATGAAGGATTAGGGATGGGTAACGCATTCCTCGATGATCTGCGCCAGGCGGATGCCCTCATCCACGTCATTGATCTTGCCGGGGCGACCAACGAGAAAGGAGAACCCGTCCAAGCAGGAAGTTATGATCCTGCTAATGATATCCGGTTCCTGGAAGAAGAGCTGGACTTCTGGTACGCAGGCATCCTTAAGAAAGGATGGGAGAAGTTTGCGCGCACTATCCAGCAGACCAACGCAGATATCGTGCTGGCATTAGCAAAGCAGCTCTCTGGCTTGGGAGTCACTGAAGACATCGTCAAGCAGACCATCCCTGCCCTGGGACTGAACATGGAGCATCCGGCGGCATGGAAACCGGAAGAACTCTTCAGGTTGGCACAGCACCTGCGCAAAGCCACCAAACCCATAATCATCGCCGCAAACAAGATCGATGTGCCGGGGGCTGCAGAAAGGCTGGATAAGCTACAAGAAGATTTCCCTGAATACATCATTATCGGGTGTTCTGCAGAAAGTGAATTAGCACTCAAGGAAGCCCACAAACATGGCATGATCAACTACTGTCCAGGCAGCAACACTTTCACAATAGAGAAAGATATGTCGGACAAACAGACAGCTGCATTGGAATTCATCCGGCACAATGTGCTTGATCGCTACGGGAGCACTGGAATCCAGGATATCATGGATAAGGCAGTCTTCGAGCTCCTGGGCTACATCGCACTATTCCCTGGCGGAGTAAGCAAACTGGAAGACTCGGAAGGCAATGTCTTGCCGGATTGCTTCCTCATGCCCCCACAAACTACCGCACTCGAATTTGCATATCGTCTGCACACCGATTTCGGGAAAAATTTTATCAAAGCCGTCGATGTCCGAAAGAAGATGCCGGTAGGAAAAGACCATCCTCTGCAACATAGGGATATCATTGAAATCATGGCAAACTCATGATGCGCATTGAGCGATCGCTGAATACTCTATGCCGAACTGATCACAAGGGCTCACATGCTCAGCATCTTCTCCCGTGACCGGGACAACGCTGACACCTACAAGAGAACCAAAATCTCTTTCAGAATACGGTGCCTTCAGATCCCGAGTCTCTCCTTCTTGCATAGGAATCATAGAGGACGACGGATGTACCCCCTTCTCACCTTTCGACTCGAACTGCACACCTTCGAGCGCCTTCCCTACATTCTGCACCGTCATGATCACCTGCTCTCCACTAGGATCATAGCAGATGGCAAGCCCACCGTTACGCTCCACCACCTTGAAATTGACACCCTCGCAGCTCTGTCCATGAGCGATACTACCGGCCCAATTCATTACCACCGCTCCCAGAGCGACCGCAAAGGAGATAAGAAGAACGGTAGCAATAAGTGGAGAAACCCCTTTTTTACCCAACAGCATGGCCTTGAATCGGGCGCATTCGTTTATATACTTTGCGGAACATTGGAAACCCGCCAAGAAGCTCATCAAATGAGGCAGCAGGCCCTATGCAAAATCCACCGCCACCAGATCACGATCGATCGCGCTTTCTATCCGATCCAGTTTTTCTACAAGATCGGGGAAATGCTCTATACTCAGAAGCGCGTGCTTGACCTGCGAAATGATATCGAGTACCTGCCGGAACAACCTGATAATATCTCCTTCTGCCAAACTGCAGACCTCAAGCAATTCATGGAAACTCCCCTGGCCATACCAGATCCGCACCAGATGATACAAACGAGTGACCGCCTTGAAATTCACACTACGTTTGACATCACGATCCGCTGAGAGCATATTGATGATCCGCCCCACCTGCGCACCCTTAGTCCGGAAATGATCAGACGGACGTGGATCATACATCATAGCCGTCAGGACAAGTGCCAGCTGCTCATCAGTCATGTTATTCCACATGTGCTTGAAGACGAACTGGCTCAACCCGATCTCGTGAGCGTAGATATGAGTGGCAAACTCCCCTTTCCAGGTCAGTTGATCGCCCTGTAAGAAATCCAGTTTCTCAAGACGCCGACGATAATTGGCAAAGCTGGTCATGATGCGTGCCTGCTGCTCACTCTGTTTCCTGACAAAATAGCCGAAATTGGATTCCAATACTGCATGACGTGAGTCCTCATCATAGTTTTTCATCAGATTCAGCACAGTATTGTAAGATAGCTTGAACTGACTCTCCATCGGTTCGATATCCTTGTCCATCAATTTTTTGACAGCCTTAATATCAAGCTTGATCCTGGTGATCATGGAGATCGCCCGACCAACAGTATCTATCCCACGACGTCCGGCACGTCCGGCCAACTGGAAATACTCTTTGCTGTGCAGATAACGGAAACTCTGCCCATCATACTTCTCCAATGACGCGAAGCACACAGTACGTGCAGGCATATTGATACCCACCGCAAAAGTCTCTGTCGCATACAGTACACGCAGCAGACCCTCAGCGAACAGATGTTCCACGATATCTTTGAGATTTGGTAACATTCCGGCATTATGCACTCCGACTCCCCTGATCAGCAGACGCTTGAGTTGTTGTGTACTCTGCATGGACCTGATCTGAGGATTGATCGCTTCGTTGAAGTAATTTATAATACGGCTCTTTTCAGATTTGCTGGTCAGATCGAACTTACGCGCGCACTCTTTTGCACGCTCCAGGGTGCCGACCCGAGAGAACACAAAAAATATGCACGGCAGCCAATCATTGGCCCGCAGCTCCCGGATAAGATCACGATGGTCAGGCGTCTTGATGCGCAGCTTGGGTGGGCCACGACGTCCTTTACGACGATGGCGTTCATATTGCGGAATATCCATCAGATCCAGACTTTTCTCCAGCTTATCAAAATCGGTCATACCTAGATACGCATCATACAGATGATGAGAAAGAGGTACTGCGCGTTTCCCATAATGCACTGTCTCCACCGTATGCCCCTGGATAGACTCGATCCAGTCCGCAAATTGCCGATGATTCGGTATAGTCGCTGACAAACACAAGAAACGCACATCAGGAGATGAAAAGATAATGCTTTCCTCCCAGACTGTCCCGCGTTCAGGATCATTGAGGTAATGGATCTCATCAAAAATCACATATCGCAGACCTTCCAGTTGCTCATTGTCAAGCAGCATGTTGCGATAGATCTCAGTGGTCATGATCAGGATAGGGGCTTCGGCATTGATCACCACATCACCTGTCATCATCCCTATCTGATCCCCATATTCTTCCTTGAAATCCTTGAACTTCTGGTTCGACAGTGCTTTGATAGGTGCGGTATAGATAACCTTCCATCCCTTCTGGACGGCCTCATTCACGATATAATCCGCAATCAGCGTCTTGCCTGTACCAGTTGCGGCAGACACGACCACAGAGTTGCCCCTGTCTATTGCATCTATGGCATCTTCCTGGAAGGGATCTAGTGTAAATTCCTTATACTGTCTTGACATAGCAATCACCTGACGATTCCGGGTTTATAAGTCTTCGCATACGACAAGCTCTTTGTAAAAAGGAGGCCTGACGCTCAGGCAATCCTGGAATCAATGAAGTAATGTATCAGCAGTATCTCCGAAAGAAAAACAACTCCTCCTTAATGCTCGGAAAAAACACAAAGGAGTATGTTTGAATTTCGCTAACAGTCCAACATGACAAAAATAATCGACTATCTCATGCTGGTGCCTGAAAAGAGGAGAAAGATGCAAGAATACATCGACGAGACTACTGACTTAGGCAAATACTTGCATCAGATGTGCTACAGCAAGCGCAGATGGCAGATCCAGACGAATTATCGCGTCGAGAATGTGCACACGCAATTCAAGAAATATCTTTAGTTGCAGAGCATGAATTGCTCTTCACGTTTTTTGGGAATTTCAACAACTTAGCTATCACAACATAGCGTAAGCTCTCTTCTTTTTTTTTAAAATAGTGCTGCGAGGTTTCGTGCTTGGGCAACGATCACTTTGTGATCTAGTCGCGTGCGTAATGACTTGCGACTGCCGTACGCATGTTTTGCGAGATTTTGGTTGCATGTCCTTAGAAATTACTCGTAAATTTCTGGATCTTGTGGAGCTTTGCTCAACAAGAAATCACCAAAATCTCTGATCTT
>CAZMDB010000078.1:0-6419 GCA_964565095.1 uncultured Methanosarcinales archaeon
GCGTGGAGAGTTTTTTCTTCCAGACATGGGATATGAATTCGGTGCCATCTATCTTGATCGGGGTGACAAGCAGTGACTCGCACAGTCAGCAACACATCCGGACAATGGGAGCGGTTCCAGTCCAGTCGATGATATGGGGGTCGATGGGCGACGTCACTGAAATCGGTACGCAGGCAGTTGTAGATATTGACCCTTTCACATTGACATTGAATGCTGAGCAGGCGCACCAACATTCTCTGACCGCACGTCGCCTCGGATTCGGGATCGACTATGCTCATGGAGCTACAGTAGTCGGCGCAGGATTCGATCATGTCAAAAAAGCAGACGCAGTAACCAAGAAGTATCTGGCTCGTGTACTGCATGATCTGACCCCAATGACATTGTAGGCGCGGCATATCAACTCTCTGATGATGGCACACAACAGACACATAGCATGTCGGCAGTCTGGAGCCACTATGGATCAGATCAAAGTTGGGGTACCCGTACATGGGGCATGTATTCGGCAAATGAAGATGTGAAATTTGGAAAACTGACCAGCATCATCGCAGAGGATCCGAGCTTCGGACGATTGGCCTCTCCATGGATCACCGGACGCAGTCGAGGCGATATCTTTGACGCCTCAGTGACGACTAATCCTTTGGATGCTGAAGCGATACCACTGGCAGAACGGACACGCGGTGGATGGGTCGGCGAGGTTACCGGGACATATCTGGATGTTGCAGGCGACAAGACCTCTACAGTCAGCGCAGAGGTAGGACATCGCTTCAATATAACCGATACCCTGAGTATCACTCCCACAGTGCATACAGAATATGTTAGTATGCCAGGACAAGACGTCGTCAGATCCGGCGCAGGAGTCTACACAAAAATTGCGGACGTCCTGGGTGGCTCACTCAACGCAGAGGTACGCTATCAAGATAGTATGTCTGGTCCGGGAGAGCCGGAAGTGACCGGTGGATTCAACTGGGTAAAGAAGTGGTAGATCCACTTCTTCTTTTTTTATTCTTGTGATATCGTTTAGACATAACAGGTAAAAAGTGATGTATATGGATCCCGACTACCTCTTGTTAGAGCAAAATCCATACTATGCGGACATATTGGATATACTCACAAAGACACAGCAAGCACAACATCACCTCACGTATGTCAAGGGCTTGCCTTTTGCAGTATTACCAGCAGTATTCTCTCCGCAGTGTTTTCCCTCCAACAATATGTTTGCCGAGTGCCTGGAGTACGTGGAAAATGGGAATTTCCTGGAAGTGGGATGTGGTGCGGGTTTTGCGTCTGTCATTGCTGCAGCACAGCATAATATGCATGTTACTTCCATTGACATCTCTAAACAAGCGCTTCACAACACTCGGGTAAATGCAGTGCTTCATAGGGTTGAAGAGAAAGTAGAGGTATTTGAGAGCGATGTCTATGAGAACATTACACCTACTAGGAGATTCGATGTGATCTACTGCAATCTGCCATTTCTGTATGCGGATCAGATGCCTCGGGCAACGGGATGCGACACCCTTCAGTCTGCGGTAGTTCATGTCGGATACGATGGCATACGCCGATGCATATTGCAAGCGCCACGATATCTTACCGAGGATGGTAGTCTCTTCTTGGGATTCTCAAGAGATATGGGAGATGTCGGTCGATTGGATGCCATTATCGAGCAGTCGGACCTGTCGGCTGAAGTATGGAGAAGTGCGCATGGTTCCCGGACACGACTGCCATTCACTCTGGATCTTATCAAGCTGCAAAAACGCTTAAAAACGCAGGATACATTCAGCATAGCTGATGCCTTATGGAAACCGAACAAGACCAATCGAAAGGATTGCCACTGATAGGAGAACCATTTCCTGCGATGAATGTAAAAAGCACGCATGGTCGAATCAGCATCCCGGATGATTTCAAAGGAAGGTGGATTGTGCTGTTCAGTCATCCCGCTGATTTTACCCCCGTCTGCACCACAGAGTTTGTGGCATTCCAGAAACATGCCGCAGATTTCTCCGAGATGGGATGTCAGCTCATAGGACTCTCCATCGATCAGGTGTTCTCGCACATAAAGTGGGTCGAATGGATCAAAGAGCATCTCGACACAGAAATTACCTTTCCCATAATCGCTGACGATCAGGGCAAGATCGCCAAACGTCTGGGCATGCTGCATGCCAATCAGGAATCCAATACCGTACGCGCAGTTTTTGTCATAGATGATCAAGGTACCATCCGTCTCATCCTCTACTATCCTCAGGAAGTGGGCAGAAACATTGATGAGGTTTTGCGTGCGGTTCGCGCTCTGCAAGCCTCCACCAAGAATAACGTTGCCATTCCTGCTGACTGGCCCAACAACACACTCATTGGTGACCATGTCATCACTCCTCCAGCTACCGACGTGAAGACAGCTATGGAACGCCGGGGAAAAGATGGATGCTATGACTGGTGGTTCTGTCATGGAGAATTGTGACACTTATCAGATTAAATACAATGTTTTTTAAATTTTCACCACATATTAAACTGCATGGACATCATCAAGAATCTGGATGCCGAACATAAAAGGATTCAAGCGGCCGTAGATAACATTCGTCAAGAGTCGAGTAGAGAAAACATTGAAGCGTTGGATAAGCTTCTGACCGATCACATCTGTCACGAAGAGACCTTGTATGCGCTCAGTAAGATTGAGGGGAATGTTGGTATCAATCTGGATGATATACGCAAAGACCACCAGAAGATGATATCGTTGCTGCTGGATATGAAGTCATCTCCCACCAAGTCGCAGCTCGATGAATTTCTTGCTATCCTGGATGGGCATAGTCAATATGAAGATGAAGTTGTCTATCCTTTCTTTGAAAAAACCTTGAGTGACGATCAGAAACGATCAGGTTTAGTATGTTTCCGTCATGCCGACTGAATCATTTTTTGAAAGGAACAAAACGGAACCCGGGATATTCTATGACGGTATCTTGAGTGATTTTTAGGATACTGTCCTGTACAGGCGCAACAATCACACCATCTGCCTCCAACTGATCACGCAGATGGAATGGAGGCTCATCTGATGATGCGCTGATCAGGATCCGATCATAGGGAGCATGCTCTGCAAGTCCATTCTTCCCATTTCGATGATAGATAGTTATGTGAGAATATCTCTTGGTGTTCTTCTTTGAGGATTGCACAAGATCAGCATCCAGCTCCACTCCATAGATATCTGCATCAGGGCATATTTCAGACAGAAGTGCAAGAACATAACCCGAACCGCTTCCCAGCTCTAGCACAGCATCTAACGGTGCATCCAGTTCAAGAAGCTGAAGCATAAAGGCAATTGTGCTCGGCTGCGAGATGGTCTGCCATTGACCAATCGGTTGGGGTGCGTCCGCGTATGCCTCAGTCCCATATTCCTCCGGCATGAAACTCTCACGTGGAACAGCACGAAAGGCTTCAACAATGTGTTCCGGAAATTGATGTGACAGCTTCTTCAAAAGATCAGATTTGCGCATTGTGCATTCCCTTCCGCCATAAAAAAGAAATGAAAGAAAAAATCAGGCCTCTGCAGCCGTCACCTTGGCATAATCCATCTTGTGATCCAGACGGTCAGCCCCGAAGAAAAGGTATCCATGGATCACATAGCGTCCTTCCTTCTGCGGACGGAATCTTGTCTTGTACGTGAGCAGCTCTTCTGGAGCCATCTTGCCTACTGAGGCATCTTCGATCTGATGCACATTCCCTTCAGGATCTTCCGCATACATCTCGAGACGCAGATTGTCCGAATCCGTAATGCTGCGCACACATGCCTCACATTCAATGACTTGGCCGAGAGGCACATACGGCTCCTGCAGTGCAAATACCGATTCTAGTTCAGCTAGTTCAGGCCCTACACGGATAAGCACCGCCGGTGACTCCCAATAGAAGTGGTCCCCTGAAATTTTTGCATCCAGGCTCAGATAGACATGCCCAGTACCTTGCGTGATCACATCAAAAGCAATTGTCTCGGTCTCTCCCGGTGCCAAAGAGAGGATACGATGCTCTTTGGTGTCGGAGACTGTGATATTCTGGGTGTCCAGAGAGTGCAGGTGCCAGTCCAGATCTTTCATCTGAGCATCCGCCTTGTTGGTCACCTCGAACACAATCTGTTTCTTTCCGCTCTCCAGAGGCTTGGAAACCAGCGCATATTCAATAATGCCTTTTTGCATCATCCATCCACCTCACGAGGTCGCCTTGGCTTTCAATTCATCCACTCGCGCCTTCAGCTTATTCCATTCAGCATCGATGTTGGCCTTGGCTTCTTCCCATCGGTCCGCTGCCACGTCCCCGCTTGCGTCCAGTTGGGCCTTGGTCTTTTCCCATTGTTTCTGAGCAGAATCCAAGGCATCGCTGCCCTTGATTTCGGCCTTGGCCTTCCATTTGTCGATTTTTGCCTTGCTCTCATCTAATTGTGCTTTCATATAATCCTTATATGCTTCTTTATCCATATTAACTAACCTCCGTTACTTTAGTTCAAGTCATCATCTGTACGATCTCAGGGGGCAGGTTGCTGTACACATCCTGACGCTCACCTAGATCGATGTTATGCTTCATAACAGGCGTAACGGCCTTGAGGGCGTCTTCGGCGGACATATCCTCGCTCAGCTCTTTACTGATGCGGTCAAGAAAAGCCGCCTTATCCAGCCGTTCCGGTTTGTGAGCAGGGTTCCAGTGTTCGTAGAACACCCCACGCAGCACCAGAGGCATCTGCGCGCTCAAGTGAGCCGCTTCTTCAGGCATGATCCGATCCCGAGTCGCATGTAGCACAGCGCGAAGCGCTCGGTATCCACGCTGCATATCTCCATCGAAGGATTGGCTGGCCTCTTTGATCCAGTCATACGTCTTCTCCAGAGAATCATCGAATATCTTCTGCATTGTAGCCACCTCAGTAATTAGAAAGGGAAATCCGGTACTTAAAGTCTAGGGAGGAAAAATTGAATAATATGATAAAAAAAGTTATTTATTTTTTTAAATCGCATAAAAATGGCAAATAGCTCTATTCATGCGCAGCTTGATCGGCGTACGGTCCGGCTTGCCCTTCGACGCCGTCGGTTCTGGATTTATACCGGGACATGAGCCTTAGTTGAAGGTCCTCAAGAGTCTCGCGTACAGCAGCAATCACATCCCAGGATTCTGCGGAAGTGCTGACTGTGTCTCCCGGATAGGAAGCACGTGCATGGACCTCATAGCGATGCCGATGCCCTTGGCTCTGGAATTCCTTCACATGCACACTCAGATCCAGAAGATTGTGGACAATCTCCTGGAAACGAGAGCCGTACGAAGTTGACAACTGCCGTATCTGTGCGCGATCAGGACCTGCCACATGCGTCTTGCTCAGGCCGATGAACTGGATTGTGCCTACCTCGTCAGGTCCCGACTGCAACGAACGTAGGATGCTATGTATGGTAACAGTACGTCCCTGGCCACTGACAGCTGCAGGCCTTCGCGCCTGGATCAATCGTTGAGCCACTTCCTTGATAGAATGGCTTCCATCGAACCAGACAGGATCATCCATGAAATTTTTTGCAGGCAGATTGAGCAGGCTTTTCTTCTCCGGTTCAAACTCTCTTGAGACAGAAGTGTTGGGCTTCTGGCTGCGTTCCCGTCTGGAGGTGGACTGCAGATAGTATTTTTCCAGAAGGCTACGCGGATAGATGACGCCGATTATCGTTTCGTTGCGATCTGTGACCGCAATAGCCTCCGGGTGCTGTGCATGCATCAGGTGCAGTACGCGTCCCAGGGATATATCACTGGCAACAGTGATGAGATCCGTCTCAATCTCTTCAGCGATACCCTGCAGTTTGGGCTTGAGGGCGTGGACCAATTCATACATCGATGTGCCACCGATCACTGTGCCGTCTTCGTATACAGGAAAGGCATCCACCCCTGCATCAAGAACCTTGCTGGCTGAATCCTCTACAGTAGCATCCGAGGCGAGTTTGGGCGTCGGAAAAGTATAGTTTTTTGCTTTAGCTTCCGCGCTGTCGATGCGTGAGCGGAAGATATCAGCAAAAGAAAGCACACCTTTGAAATTTCCTTCGGATATGACGCAGGCATTATCGGCGCCGCTCTGGACAAGCATCCCGATCACTGCAGAAAGTCTTCTGTCGCCGTCGATCATCATTACCTTATCAGTACAGATTTCATGTGTCTTCATTCTTACACCTCATTTGTCGAATAGATCCTGCAGGGTCATCCTGTGACCATTTACCACTCTGCCGAACAGCTTTCTGCTACGGTGGTTGTCGAATACGAAATTCTCGATTTCCACCCATAAGGGACCATGAGCAGAAGACAGGATTTTTTTCTGTAGATTTTCTAAATAGAACCAAAGCTTGAACGCCAGGCATAGGGTGGTGCCTCTCATCTCTCTCAAATAACTTCACTCGTCACATCAGCCTTTTCGCGAACTC
>CAZMDB010000079.1:0-6342 GCA_964565095.1 uncultured Methanosarcinales archaeon
TTCTAAAAAAAGAAGAGAGCTTACGCTATGTTGTGATAGCTAAGTTGTTGAAATTTCTAAAAATGTGAAAAATAATTCATGCTCAATAACATCAAGGTATTTCTTGAATTGAACATATGTGTGCACCTTTTTGTGCACAATCCATAAGAGATGCAAAAGCAGTCCTACCAAGAAATAAAAATATCTGATAAGATAATAGCTACCTTTACTCTTTATCTTTGCTTCATTCTCGACAATATTGGATGGGAGACACCATTGTTTGTGTATTATTTGCATCTTGCTCGGATACACATCCTATACCGCGCTTCATGTCCTTTTCTGATAACGTTCTATGATCGCTCGGAGGCACAGCAAAAATGGGCTTGCGATCACAAGCCCCAGTATGCCAAATAATAAAGACATTATCGCCTGCATAGAGAGTATCAGTGCCGGTGGTAGACTGACTGCTACTTTCTCTACGATGGGGGTGATAAGATTACCTTCGATTATCTGCACAACAACGTAAAGAAGGATTATCCACACGACAGTGAGCGTAGATTGATTGAGCGCAACCAGGATAGCAGGAATACTGCCCAGGATCGGCCCCAAATATGGAATCAAAGAAAGTACGCCTGCAATGACAGCCAATATGAGAACTTGAGGGACGTCTAATATCCACAGGCCCACACCAGTAAGGATACCGACGGCGATCATGGAGACCATGCGGGCCATGAGCCAGAATTGCAATTGTTTTCCTAGTCCATCGACTATCTGTCGCACATCCTTGCGGTAACTCTTGGGGATCATCTCTACCATCCCTGTACAGTATCGCTTTGGTGACATGGCAATGAAGATGGACATAATTACCACAAAACCCAGGGCGGCCACTGCATTGGCTGTATAGGTAGCAATGTCAGCTACCCGACGAAGGCCTCCTTGGAGATACTGCTGGAAGATACTGCTGAATGAAATCTGTATATCAAAGATGTCGGCAACCATGGACTCTAGGCTACTTATTGCCTGAGGTAGTGTCTCTTGCAGATTTTTTACCTGCGGTGCCAAATGAGGATACGCAAAATATATTGCCCCACTGATTAGAAGAATCAATAGAATGAGTATGAATATGAGAGAGAGCCGATAGGGGAGATATGTGTGTCGTGCTAATAATGTAGAAAGCCCTGAGAGTCCTGCAGCAAGTATTACGGAAAGGAATATAAGAAATAGGACATCTGCAAGTTGCCATGCAAGAAACAACGCTACAGCAACAAAAAGACCAAACAACACATCCTTTCTCTTCATAAGTATATCTTTTAGTAAATAAACAATATAAATGTAACCTATGCTACTGGAATATCACCATTTTAGCAACTTATTACTTGGCGTGAATTACATTCATCTCTTTCCATGCAAGCTCGAACATTTCCTCAAGTGCCTGTGTGAAAAACGGTGTATTGACCCAGATACCTACATCAAAATCCGGATGGACATCTTCATCATCCAACACCATGAATAATAGTTCTTTCCCGTCGATTATCACGAAACGAGCTTTGATCTTATCAAGTTCCCTGATATGTGCGATACCTTCAAACTCCTTTACCGCCTCCTGTGTTTCAGGAGTCATCGGTGCTGCAATACGTATCTCCACACCACGACTAGCAGCTTTGATCAATGATTTTTTGAAAGTCTCCAGCTTCCGGAGCAATCCTTCTGCTGTACTGACCATGGTGATTGACTCTTCTGCACTACGCAACATAACATCCAGTTGGTTATAGATCGAGTTCCTGCTTCTGAACGAGCCTGACAGATCAGTAGGATTGACCATCTCGACTCCTTGTTTGTGCAGTAGTTCCAGTTCATCAAGGACTGGGCTCTCTTTCAGCTCATCAAGCATATTGCTTTGGCTTTCTGCGTCCTGGACAATCTGCTTCTTGATACGCTTAAGAACTTCTGCTGGATGTACAGCCAAATATTTGATGGGTTTTCCCATCTTCATGATAATAAATCCCTTTTTTTCCAATGACTCAAGCACATCATATGTACGGGACCGTGGAACATTGGCAATATCCGACAATTCTCCGGCGGTTGAAACACCACGGGAAAGAAGTGCTGCCCAAAGCTTTGCTTCATAGCTATTGAGACCAAAATCCTTGAGTTTAGCCAAAAAACTTTTTTCGATTATCAATCAATATCACCTGGTTCTGCTTATGCACCCCTTCAATGATTGTATATCCATGTTATATATAAATCTTTTGAATATGTTGTTACCTAATGATAACAAATATACTCTGTGTCTGTTTTTATTGTAATAAGAAGCACCAACCCCTTGATTTCCTATGGAAATAGTGGATGAGTTTGGTGGTCCTTACCTGATTTGTGTATTTCTCTGTTGAAACAAGTAAGTAGTTAAAAAAAATTTTATGTTATCAATGTTATGATACATTGTTTTCTTTTTTTATTTTTCTCGTCGATTATATTATTATTATCTATATAGAAAAATATTATATATAATATATATATGATAAAAAATATATTATATATGTTATTTTGTCGAGGAAGACAACACATCTTTCATAACTAAGTTTCCATAAGAAATACAGGGGTGGGAGTAAGAAAAAAGAAACCTTTATATGTCCGCCTAGATTTCCAGTGGAATATGCCTGAAAAGAAAAAATCTACACTTTCTCATTTTTTCGAAGAGTACCTGGAAAAAGATCAATTCTTCAAAAATAAACACACCTTGATGGCAAATTATATTCCTGAAATAGTAGATTACCGGGATGAGCAGATACAGACTGTGGCACATATCTTAGCACCAGCCTTGAAGAATGAAAAACCATCAAATCTTTTCATCTATGGCAAAACAGGGACAGGCAAAACTCTTACAGTGCAGCATATCAGCTCACAGATGCGGGAGTTGGCTGAAAAGCGCAATATTTCCTTATCGATATCATACCTCAATTGCAAGCTGAAAAGAGTAGCGGATACAGAGTATAGGTTGATTGCAGAGCTGGCACGAGAATTCGGGAAGACGATACCACCTACAGGCTTGCCGACAGATGAAGTATATAAATTATTTTTTCAGGCGCTGGAATCCCAAAAAGGAGTCATTGTCATCGTTCTGGACGAGATAGATCAGTTGGCCAAGAAGATTGGTGATGAGATTTTGTATAACCTGACCCGGATCAATAGTGAACTCAAAGATACGCAGATCACCCTGGTCGGAATATCTAATGATCTGGTATTTACCGAAGGGCTTGATGCGCGCGTGAAATCTTCGTTATGCCAGGAAGAAGTAGTTTTCCCACCATATAACGCGATTGAGATCCAGAATATCCTCCGGCAGCGTGCTCAGAAGGCGTTTCGCGAAGATGTTCTGGGACAAGGAGTCATAGAAAAATGTGCGGCTTATGCAGCGCGCGAACATGGAGATGTGCGCAGAGCCATTGATCTATTGCGAGTAGCTGGAGAGCTTGCTGATCGTCAGAATAAGGAGAAGGTGAAAATCGATCATATTGACCAGGCTGAAGAGAAGATAGAGCGGGACAGGATCCAGGAGTCAGTCATGACACAGCCGAAACAACAACAGGCTTGTCTTTATAGCATTATTTCGTTGTTCGATTACAAAAACTCCAAACATAAGACACCGTATGTGCTAACTGGAGAGGTCTATGATGTGTACAAGCAGATCTGTGCAAAAGTGGGACTGCGGCCACTGACCCAACGAAGGATAAGTGATATCATAACTGAACTGGATATGTTGGGTATCATCAATGCAAAGATCATTTCCAAGGGGCGATTCGGACGGACCAGAGAGATCGAGTTATCAATACCAACATCAACCAAACCAAAGATTATCAAGATACTTGAAGATGGCCTTGGAGTGTGATGGGTGGAACAAGGGGAGCCATTTGTCCGGGATATCAGTTGAGCAGAAGCAAGTCATGCAGCGTCTTTTCTCAGAGGGTATACTGATCACGCAGGAAATTTTTGCTGATGTACAGGCAGGAGTGCCTTATCAGGATCTATTGGATAAATACGAGCAGACGAATGCATCGTTCAGTGTTGATACAATCACGAAACAGTATAGATACCGTCTTGCGTACTTACGTAGCTTATTACAATCTCACTATTCTTTGAAAGACGCATGTTCACTCCGCCGGATAAGAGATATGCAGCGTGGAGATTCTGTTGTCAGTATTGGTCTGGTGATAGAAAAAACACATACCAGGAACGGCCATATACGCTTCCGCTTGGAAGATGAAAGTGGAAGAGCTGCGTTCTTGGCTCTGCGGGATAGATATTCCTTCAAGAATGCGGAAAAACTACTCGAAGATGGCGTCGTGGCGGTGAAGGGCAGTCTCGCTGACTCTGTGATTTTTGTAGATGATATCATATTTCCTGATATACATACAAGTACATTCTTACAGCTACCGCATCCTGGTAAGCTGATCTGCATCGGTGACATGCATATAGGATCCAAGCTGTTCTACGCTGAGGCTTTTATACGGTGTATCGAGTGGATACAGGAAGAAAAGCCCGATTACCTCATAATTACTGGCGACTTGGTTGATGGTGTGGGTACGTATCCAGGACAGGAGAATGACTTGGTCATTCCAAGCATTCTTGAGCAATATCGTGCCTGCGCCGCTTATCTCTCAAAAGTGCCATCGTCTACGCAGATCTATATTTGCCCCGGCAACCATGATGCGGTACGTATCGCAGAACCGCAACCTGCTCTGCACGGAGAAGTAACAAAGATGTTTTCCGGCAAGAATATCACGTTTCTGCCGTCGCCGATAGTCATGAAGCTGGCAAAGACTCAGGATTTTCCAGGATTGACCACTATCATCTATCATGGGAACAGCTATCCGTATTATGCTACACGAAATAGTTACCTGCAGGGATGTGGCGGTATGGATGCAGCGGATAAAGTCATGGAACTTCTTCTTCAGCATCGGCATCTTTCACCCACATGGGGGGCGGTGCAGTATATTCCAGAGAGCACCCACGATCCGTTATTGATAGAAGAGGAGCCGGATTTATTTATTTCTGGGCATATGCATACGAGACATATCACACACTACAAGAAGACGACGTGCCTGGATTGTTCATCATGGATAGAAGCTACAGAGTACCAACGTCAAAGAGGCATCAAACCCCAACCATGTCAGGCGATACTGGTGGACTTACAGTCACGGAAAACCAAAATCAAAGATTTCGGTGAGGAGACGCATGAGTAAAACCCAATTCCCTGTTGCTGATAAGAACGTAACAGCATATTTCAGGAACTTGCAAAAACAAGTGCAAAGGATCCATGAAGTAGCTGCGCAGTCGCGTTCCATGGGGCTGGATCCCTCCTTAGAAGTCGAGGTGCAACGTGCGCAAAATCTTCCACAGCGTGTCATCGGCCTTTTGTCGGTGATGTATCCGCAGATGAGAGATGGTGACATCGAGAAGCGTATGCATGAGCTTGAAGAGATGTATTCCAAATTGGATTGGCGGGTCGCGTGCATTATTGCGCAGGAGGTCGCGGAACAGAAATTTTGTGATTTTTCATCAAAGCTCGAAGCAATAGAAGCAGGTATCCGTACAGGTTTTGCCTATATCACTCTGGGGGTGGTTTCAGCACCTATCGAGGGATTCACCCGCGTGGAGATAAGAGAAAGGAAGGATGGGAAGAAGTATCTTGCGCTGATGTATAGTGGTCCTATCCGTAATGCAGGAGGTACCTCTGCGGCAGTTTCTGCGTTAATTGCAGACTATGTGCGTGTGCATATGGGGTATGCTGCATACGATGCTACAGATGAGGAGGTAGGGCGGGTGGTCCATGAACTCACGCTCTATGATCAACGAGTGACAAACCTTCAATACAATCCTACACGCGAGGAGCTGGAGTTCCTGGTGCAGAATCTGCCTGTGCAGATAGATGGTGACCCTACCGAGCGTGTGGAAGTAGCGCAGTATCGTGACATGGAGCGTGTGAAGAGCAATCGGCTGCGCTCGGGTGTCTGTTTGATGCTCTCATCCTGCATCCCTTTGAAAGCTCCGAAACTATGGAAGAATCTGCAGATGTGGGGAAAGCATATAGGGCTAGGACATTGGTCTTTTCTCAAAGAAATGATTGATATCCAGATTCGGCACAAAAGTCAGCAAAAAGAAACCACAGAGCATACGCAGGGAGCGGTCGCCAATTATTCTTTTGCCCAGTATACAGTCGGTGGCAGGCCCTTGCTGAGTTATCCGATGCACAAAGTGGGTTTCAGGCTTCCGTACGAGCGCAGTCGGACCAACGGCTAGCGTGCCCACATCCACCATCTTGACACAATGGCGCTTTTGGAACATTTTCTCGCCATTGGACCTCAC
>CAZMDB010000080.1:0-6309 GCA_964565095.1 uncultured Methanosarcinales archaeon
TCACCACGCACGCGACTAGATCACAAAGTGATCGTTGCCCAAGCACGAAACCTCGTAGCACTATTTTCAAAAAAAAGAAGAGAGCTATCGCTATGTTGTGATAGCTAGGGTATTGAAATTGCATTGAAGTGGGCACTACCATTTGAGAATCAATATCCAAGGAAATGATTCCTTTACTAAAGCTGATGGCTGCCGCACACAAAATATTATAAGGATAGAATAGAGAATAATGGACGTGAAAAAACCCGACAACAAGAGCATCTATCTTCCCACGCCAATTTCCTACGACAACAGGGAGTACCGGCAAATCTCATTGCAAGGGCACCCCTTCTCACCCACTTCGGCCAGGAACTGGCACCAAACGTTCTTCCCTTCCCATATCTTCGGCAGTCACTCCAGATTCGCTCTGGATGAGATCCATGCCGAAGAAGTCTTGACAGAAAGCTACGGCTACACTCTACAGGCCTCAGGAATCCTCGCACAGGATCAACAGAATAAGAAGAGGAGAGTCCGCCACGCACTCTCTTCACTTGATCATGCTGTGCGAGGCGCATGGCTTCTCTTCCGGCATGCAGAAGATGGCTATTACCACGAGACCGGCCGCGACCTTCTCCCTCTTCTAAACGGCCTCAGCGATGCGCTTGTCGCTTACCAAGCCTACCAGCAGAAATGCGATGCATGGACTGCTAGTCTCTTATCGCAATCCCTCTACTCCATACGATCCCTCCCACTCCTCTACAAGAAGGAAACTTCTGATGCATGCCAAGATACTGAAGCATGGCACGAAACTGAAGACTCTGATGACTATCTCGATGATGCAGTACGCAGAAGCTGCCAAGAGGCTTCCGGCAACTGGGAACCCCACCCTGCTTCCTTCGATGCTGAATGAGTTGAGGATGAATGGGATGAACATGAGGGTGACTCAGAATACGACGACTCTATGTCACAGATAGCACCAGCACTATTCCATGATGCTGCCTCAGATATCGTAGATTCCATGGTACCGCCACTGAGTTTCCAACTCAACAACGTAGCCGACGACGCATATCTGGATACTAAGCTAAAGGTAATGCGGCAGTGGCTGACCGGCCATCTTGATGGGATGCCCACCCCTTCTCTTTTTCCAGCAGCAAGAAGCACCCTCTGGTACCTGCAACGGGCAATCAGGATGGAAGACTATTCTGCTGCCGCAATCTACAGAGATCGTGCACAGGAAGATGCCAGGAAGACAGCGTTGATGTGCCCACATGCTCCCAAAGAAATCCTGTGGCTTGCCCACACCCTGACTAATGGGGGTGCTCACTCGCCTGACGTGGAGGTCAACCCCACCTATATCCGGCTGCAGAACAGCGATGGAGGTTTCGAAGGCCGCTACAGCACCAAGAAAAACACCCTTTCGTTCCGCACTTCTGAGTCGCATTACTGGACTCTACTGGGCCTGATCCACTCTCTTCCCTATCGATTGATGTTCAGCCGCATGCGGACCAGACTCGAAGTGCAGAAGCGCCGACTTCCAAAGCACCCTCTTTTCGGTGACCGCAGCATCCCGTTTTCTACGCTGCCTGAATGAAGGGCGTAACATATCGTTGAAAGCGACCATTTTTTGCTATTAAGAGATACTGGACAGAACAGTAATATTTATATAGTACTACTCCGGAGTCTTCCCTGTAACTCAGGTAGGGGATATACCCCGATATACTGACGAGATATGAGGATTCCAGATGCTCAAAGCGCTTTCAAAATTGATCAATAATTTCTTCGGAAATTTCTTCAACTCCCACAAACAGATGAAGCGGGGGTTGTATGGACCGCGCAACGGTGGCAAGACGACACTAGCAAACCGCATCAGTGCTGACTGGCTCGGAGAAAACATGGGCAGTGTTTCCAATATGGCTCATGAGACACGAGAGATCCAGATCAAGGAGAAGATCACGATCAAGAACAAAGGCAAGGAACTCGCATTCAGCCTTGTGGACACTCCTGGTATTGCTACCAAGATCGACTATGAGGAGTTTCTCAAGTTCGGGATGAAGGAGAAGGAAGCCAAAGTCCGTGCTAAGGAAGCGACTAAGGGTGTCATCGACTCTATCAAGTGGCTGGACGATATGGACATCGTCATTGTGGTCCTCGATTCTACGGTGGATCCATATTCGCAGGTCAACATCACTATTATCGGAAACCTTGCAGCGCGGAACATTCCAGTACTTATTGCCGCCAACAAGACGGATCTGAAAAAGTCGGATGTCAAGAAGATCGAATCCGCGTTCCCCCAATATACTGTCGTGAGTATCTCAGCAAAGCAGGGCACCAACATGGATGTATTCTATGATACTCTGTTCGAGACGATCCGCAAATCCAAAAAATGAGGAACCCATAGATGCTAACTATCCAATTCGTCCGCTATAGCGAGATCGAACCGCTCGCCTCTGATCAACGCATAGAGGCGCTGCTCGATTATGTCAAACAGGATAAGATTGTACTCTTGGAAGGACGTCTGAAGAAGCAGGAAGAGGTCCAACTGATAGAACGCACTATGCAGTCGATCAACAAGAAGTTCAAAGGTATCGAGCTTGCTGTCGTATCCCCGAACAGTGAAGACGGGGCGATACTGAAAAAGCTGCGATCCAATCTTATCAGCATGCTTCTCGGAGATAGAGAAGGCATGACCATCATCGGACCTGCCACTGTGGTCAAGGAGATAAAGCAGGATCCGAACAAATTCCAGGTACTGGTCAATAACGAGAAGGGCAAATGATGCCAGACTCATTATATCAAGAGGTTCACAATGCCACATCAATGCGTCAGATGCAGTAAACTATACGACGATGGAGATAAAGCCATCCTTACCGGTTGCAGCTGTGGCGCCAAGCTCTTCTTCTATATCAAGAAAGAGAAACTCGAAAAAGTACGTGAGCAGCAGGAGAAGGCTCCGGCACTATCTGAAGATGAGCGTAAACAGATAGAAGAAGATGTCTATGATCTTTTGGGAAGCGCGGACCAGGACCTTCCAGTGGTTCTGGATCTTGAATCCGTGAAGATCCTGAAACCCGGCAAATTCGAGCTTGATCTCGTACAGCTCTTCAACAAGCGTCAACCGCTGGTGTATCGAGTGGAGGAAGGGCGGTATGTGATCGATCTTGCCAATTCTTTCCGGGAACGACGAAAAGACCTATGATTCTGTACCGACTGACCAATGCCCCTCTTTTCTGCCATGTTCAAGCTGATACGCCTGCAAGAGAATCACATCACTGCACAAGATTTAAAAACGGAGACCTGTTGACTCTGCCTCATGAACGATGCATGCAAGGATCGCAGTCTTCGTAGTCCAATCTGTGTAGTTGTCGGGCATGTTGACCATGGCAAATCTTCTATCCTGGATTACATCCGGGGCACGAACATCGTAGCCAAAGAAGCCGGTGCCATCACCCAGGCCATCGGTGCCAGCATCATCCCTATCGAAGCCCTTAGGAGGGTCTGCGGGGATCTTCTCAAGGCGACCAAGACGGATATCAATGTACCAGGCCTCCTCTTTATCGATACGCCGGGACACGCTGCGTTTACCAGCATGCGGGAGCGGGGGGGATCGCTGGCGGACATTGCCATACTTGCTGTGGATATCACAGAAGGCGTCAAGCCGCAGACCCTGGAGGCTATCCAGATCCTCAAGCAGCACAAGACACCTTTTGTCATTGCGGCAAACAAGGTAGACCTCATCCAGGGGTTCCGATCAGATAAGAAGAAATCTATCCTGGCAAATATCGCATCCTTGCCGCAGAATGTGCAACATGCCATCGATACCAAGATCTACGAGCTTGTCGGAAGTCTCCATGAGCATGGCTTCCAGTCTGAACGGTTCGATCGGATTTCCGATTATACCAAGCAGATCGGCATCATCCCCACCAGCGCCATCAATGGGGACGGCATGCCAGAACTTCTGATGGTTGTTACTGTCCTTGCACAGAAATACCTGGAGGATTCGCTTCATGTGACCGTCTCTGGGCCTGCCAAAGGGACTGTTTTGGAAGTCAAGGAACAGCAGGGACTGGGCACTGTGCTTGATACAGTGATCTATGATGGTACCCTTTGCGTGAATGATCCCATCGTGATAGGACACACCTCAGGGCCGATCGTCAGCAAAGTGCGCGCGCTCATGATACCCAAATCTGTAGATGACATGAGGGACGCCAAAACCAAATTCCAGGCTACCAAACAGGTGTTTGCGGCCACTGGCGTGCGGATCGCGGCTCCGGGAATCGAGGATGCTATCAGTGGCATGCCTATCGAAGCTGCTACAGAAGATACGCTTGAAGAGGCAAAGGAGAGAATAGCTGCCTCAGTCCAGGATGTGACGGTGGATTCGGACGAGGAGGGTGTGGTGGTCAAAGCTGATACCTTGGGTGGCGTAGAAGCACTTCTGACACTTCTACGGGAGAATGAGATACCTGTGCGCAAAGCGACTGTAGGAGCGATATCGAAGAAGGACCTTATGGATGCACGTGCCAGTCTTGATTCTGATCCTGTCAATGCGGTCATTTTGGGATTCAATATCAAGAGACCTGAAGATACCGAGGATGTCGCTGTTTTCTGTGCGCCGGTCATCTACAAGATTATCGATGATTATCTTGCGTGGAAAGGACAGGAAGAGAAGAAACAGGAACAGATGAGCCTTGAAGGATTGCCACGGGCCTGTAAGATAGAATACATGAAGAACCACACGTTCCGGCAGAGCCACCCAGCAATCATCGGAGTGACTGTGGCAGGTGGCATCCTGAAAAAGAACACTATGCTCATGAAAGAAGGCCAACCGCTTGCTCCTGTCAAGCAGGTCCAGAAAGAAAGCGCGTCAGTCGATTCTGCACAGAAGAATGATCAGGTGGCAATCTCTCTGGATGGCGTCACTGCGGGGCGCCAGATCCATGAAGGAGAGACGTACTACAGTTATATCGATGAAGAAAGCTTCCGCGCCCTCAAGGAGAAGAAGAGCCTGCTCAAATCAGACGAGATCGAAGTGCTCAAAGAGATCGCCAAGATCATGCGAAACGACAACCCTGTATGGGGCTTCTAGACCACAAATATTTTAAGGCCTTCTGCCGACGGGTCTTCTATGACCTACTCAGCTCATAAAGGACATTTCATTTTTCTTGTCTTCGTTATCGTTGCGGTAATCAGTGCGTATCTATATGCGACGGCCACGGAACAGGAGATCGGTGCAGAGGTGGAACTTGATGATTCTGCAAAGACAATATGGTATGGACGGATCCAGGATCCTGTCGTGCGTTCTGCGTTGCTTCTTGGGGGAGCGATAATCACTGCTGTTTTTTTGATCGTGGCACTGTCCAGGCAATATTTTTAAATCACTGATGTCCGAATCTCTCCATGGAACTCCTCCTCTGGTTTGCTCTTTTCATCGTCTTTCTGGCAGTCCTCATCTTTTCTGCCGATCGGTTCGTCAAGTTTGGCTCCAGAATCGGCGTCATGCTCGGGATACCCCAATTCGTGATTGGCATCACTATCATCGCATTAGGAACTTCTGCTCCAGAACTGGTCACGTCCCTGTTCGCAGTGATGCTAGGAACAAGTGATTTTGTAGCAGGAACTGTTGTCGGCAGTAATGTCGCCAACCTGCTTTTCATTGTGGGGATGTCGGCGCTTATGGTCAAGACGATCTATTCGAAATGGAACCTTGTCAAAATCGACATTCCTATCCTTGCTGCAACAACCCTGCTGCTCATCTTCACCTTATATGACGGGACTGTGTACTGGTATGAGGGTCTTATCCTATTAGCAGGTTATGCCGCCTATATCTGGTATTTTGCTACGCTGCATCGTGAAGAACCTGGTATCCGGGTGCACTCGGAAAGTATGCTACCTAACATCATCTTCCTGCTTCTGGCCATAGCCGGCGTCTATGCTGGGGCCCGCGTCTCGATGTTGTCACTTATCAAAATTTCCGAGCTGATCGGCAGACATACTTCTTTTCTGGCAGCTACAGTGTTTGCTTTTGCCACGTCTCTTCCGGAACTCATCGTCTCCCTTGCCGCTATCCGCCGCAAGAATGTCGAACTGGCCTTAGGCAACATCCTGGGCTCGAATGTCTTCAATTCAACCATCATCCTCGGCCTGCCTGCTCTTCTGACGCCTGTCCTTGTCCCAGAAAGCATTATCGTTGTCGGTATCCCCTTTCTTATCGGAGCAGTCGCACTGTATGCTATCTCTCTTCTTGACCGCAAGATCAGCAAGTTCGAAGGCCTGTATTTTCTGCTGCTCTACGCTCTGTTCATAGTCAGCATCCTGCTCTTCAAATAACTG
>CAZMDB010000081.1:0-6212 GCA_964565095.1 uncultured Methanosarcinales archaeon
CAGACTTACCAGACTACCCAGGAATCACTCCGCCAGGTGCAGGAGGAACTGCAGCCTCATACTGCGCAAGTGATCATCTATCAGGATGAACAGGAGACTACCGTCATCCTGCCCATTGAAGCTGACACCCACGATGAGCTGGCGCAATCGCTGACTGGCAGATTAGGAGAAAAGCTGGGGAATACATTCACACGTACCATGTACCAAGGTCTGGAAGCTTTCCAGGCAGACCAACCTATCAATGCAAGGGTGCCCGCGGATCATGTGCAGGTATTCTCATCAGAATGCGGTATCTCGTTCAGCCCGGTCATCATAGATACGACAAGAGGCCAACAAAGCGGCATGTATACTGAAGAACAAGTCTGTGACTTACTAAACTACCGGCGGACACAACTCATTGGCGTACGACGAAGTGCTGGTAAAAAACAGCCTGATGGTACCTGGACGTATGACAGAAAAGGCATTGACAGACTGGCAGAACGCAAATGATACCGATCAGTGAGTGCATGCGCGCATGTAATGTGACTTATAACACGCAACAGACCACTGAATTCCTGAGGAGCGGATGGTACCAGACCGTCCCCTTCTCTGATCCCGGTGACGTAGGGATTATCGCAGGCAAATATCTGGAGGCAGGTAAGTGGAAGCATCCACAGATCCTGGAAGGACACATAGGCGTCGCCCTCACAGCCAAACAGAGGATCGCTGCATTCAGTTCCTTTTCTCTAGGTGACGATATGCTGACGTTGCGCCAGATGATAATGCTGGCAAATACAGATACTGAGATTGTCAGAGTCCAAAGCCTGCCCTGCGAATACGCCCTTCTTGCAGCAATAGAAGATATCGGACGCTCCTGTCAGGCGCATGCCACCCAGGTACCTGCCAGAATATCTGTGCCCCATCATTCTGCTTCCGGACGCTATACGGTGCCTCTTGATGTCACAATGATATATAGGGGATACCAGAAAAAAGGAGGCGTATTCGTCAAGCCACTCTAACAAAAAATGTATTAATCAGGTATACTAAGAGAAGCACGAAAATGAACACTGCACGCGCACTCAGTCAAACTACGATCCCTGCCCCAAAGCTGGATTGGATCCATACTCATCTTCTGAGAAACACCCGCAAGGTGCCCTCACATCACCGGGTGCTGGGACATGCGTACATTATCAATGGCCGATGGGGTCAACCGCCGCTCTGGGAAGAGGTCACCGCACTCCACTATGTGCATCTTCCGATCTCCCGACACACAGGTGGAGTAATCTTGGGTAGCCTCGGATACCACCTGGAGAACAATTGCCTCTCACTGATTGGATTCGGCACGCAACCACCCGAAGCCTTCAATACTGAACCGGGAACTACCGAGATCTACACCCCTTGGAGACAGACATTGCTTGGCTGCATAGACTATCTGGCAGCACAGCACTCTGTCAGTACCGTAAGCACGCCTCTGCGACCGGGACCGGCCCATGATGTGCTGCGGCAGACGCTTTTCACTCTGGGGTATACACAGAAAGCGCACGACTGTTATGAGAAGCATCTGTGCTGAACGTCTTCTTTCTGGGATGCTTTAGACAGACGGCTGCATAGACAACTACAACCCGTTCAATTGCTTGATATTGCGCATCTCGAAATCAAAACGGATTTCGAAGCATCCGGGAAACTGCATCTTCATAGATTTTAGCAGCGCTTCTGGGTCATCTGCATAGAAAATAAAAGCACCACCGCCACCGGCCCCACAAAGTTTGCCTCCGATGGCCCCATTAGAACGTGCATATTCGTACATCCTATCAATATCTTCATTTGTAGATGATGGACTCAGCTCCTTCTGAAGCTGCCAGTTCTCGTGTAGAATCCTACCACACTCATCAAAATCCCCCGCACCTAATCTCTTTGAGAACTGCTCTCCCAGGCTCGCCATTTTGGCCAGTGTGCGCTGACCTTTCTCTGTCGTATAGCTATCATACACTTCAGAAACACACTTTTGTGCATTACGCGATATTCCTGTATGCAGAAGTAGCAAACCCTGCTTAAAATCGTTGAGCAGGTTCTCCGAGAAATGATCCTCTACAGCTTCAGCTCCGTCCTGTGTACATCTCCAACAATGAAACCCGCCATACACGATGGCGTACTGATCCTGACGTCCTATAGCCCAGTTCAATTCCTTGTTTTCAAGATTAAAGAGATCCTCCGCTATCGCCTTAATCGTCTTAGCATCACAGTTGTAAAATCTTGAGTTTACCATCTCAAGAGCCTTGACTGCCGTTGAGGTACTCAGGCCGCTTCCTCTGGGGTATCCTCCAAAATTCATGACGGTACCTTTCATTTCTATGTGGGGTCTAATGGCAACATTCGAGACAAATCCGGGTTTTCCACCCATTATGCCGGGGATATCCGTCCATCCCCCTGCAAAGTCTATTCGCAACGGTGCTTTCATGACCGATTGTATCTTCTGCGCGATCTGAGTGCTGGAGGTGGGGGTCAACTCCTCAGGAACAATTCTGGAGACTTGCTCTATACGGATGCCGAGACGGTTGCAGATTGCAGCCTTTTCTTTGAGTGCACTGTCGTCATCGTTGATGACGAATACATCCGGACGAAGGCTTTCGAGGATTGACTGGAAATCAATCTTTCCTTCCCGTATTTCTTTGTCGTTGAGGATTGCATAATCGACG
Source organism: uncultured Methanosarcinales archaeon (assembly GCA_964565095.1). Lineage (GTDB taxonomy): Archaea > Nanobdellota > Nanobdellia > Woesearchaeales > DATGWN01 > CAZMDB01. The sequence goes on from CAZMDB010000081.1 coordinate 2,676, forward strand.
TCTTCTAAGGCAGCGACCAAGTATAGTCGGTTGTTTTCCGGATTGATCGGACGTGTTGGTCCTTTGAGTGTCCTTAGGGTTGAGTCTCTTCCGACACCGACGACTAAGGTTTTTGCGAATTGTTTGCATTGATTGAAAAAGACTGCGTGCCCTGACTGGAGGATGTCGTAGCATCCTGAGCAGAAGACGATGGAGCTGTGATTTTTTCGTATGGACTGGAGATCATTGCCTTGAACGACTTTTCTTGCGATAGATTCAAACATATAAGAGAGTTTTTACATATTCATATATAAAAATAACCTGTTTTCCGAATTTTGCCAAGAAATATTTATCAAATACCTCATTCTTCGCAAGAAGATGAAAGTGTTGTATTTGAATGCTAATATCATATATGGCGAATGCTTACAATTACCTCTCAAAGCATAACTGGAAACGCAAGATAAAAGCAGGAATAGCACAAAGACTCCTTGATTCTGGGTTTAGGCTCGTTACATCAATTCTCACAAAAACAGAAATACTAAAGCAACTCATACAAAAGGAGAATTGTTCAATTTCCTTGGCACGAACAATTTTTCAAGATGTTCTTGATAGATTTCAGATTGTGCTAATTGCAAGCCTTAACAAGAGGAACCTTCTTACAAATACATTTATGGATATTGTTGCAGTTTCAAATCTTGGATGCACTTCAGTTGCCTCTAAAAGCAAATTGACTGTTGTTACACATGATAAGAAATTCTACAAAGCAAGCCACAATGATAAGATGAAATTTTATTCAGATGTTGTTAAGCCTTCAGAATTACTCAACAATTAACTCTTTCCAGCTTTCTTCGGCACTTTCCGGCATTATGACTTCGGTAATGATACCATTCAGATTCACTTTTACCGTCTTGGAATGATTCATGATGATTGTATTGTTTTTCTTATTTATAAAATGTATTTGAGAGTGTCCGTAACAACTACGTCTTCTTATAGATGTATTTCTTGATGAGCCAGTAGTAGAGCAGGAAGTAGATGACAAACAGGACCCAGCCGGCTTGCGTATGGAACATGCCTACCGCAAATTCGGGAGAGATATGGATGCCGATGATAAGCAGAAGGAACAATCTGAGGATGTTTACTAGGTAGACACCGATAAAGCCAACTATGAAGAGTATGATGGCAGGCTTCTTTTTTATTCTAGAGTAATCTAAGGCAAATATTGCCGCATAGAATGCAGTGAACAGAAGCATACTATCGATACCTGAGCATGGCTCACCGATCGAGACTGCAAAATTTGGTAATCGTAAAATCGGACCTTTGGTTGCCATCTGATATGAGACAGGGTAGATGAGATTGAAAGAATGATAGAGTATTTTTGATATTGCAAAGGAGAAGAAGAACCATAGTTTCTGGAAAAAGATGAAAAGGATTGTGCCGATGATGAATAGAGGAGCAAAAAAATATGACTGTTTCTTATAGGTGTGCCAGAGTGTCTTTGCGTTCTTGTAGCCGATGATTGCAACTGAGAGTGATAGAAAATACAGGCCAAGAAGCACAAGGCCACCAAGTGTGATAAGCAGAATCCACCCAAAAGAAGTGATCGAGAATATACGAACAGTTGCATTCAATGCATAATGCATGAAGAAAAATATAAATGACATGATCAGAAACAAAAATGAATACCAGAAATTATTCTTCTGAAAGGACATTTCTGCCAATGACTTCCTGTTGTATAAGATGAATACAATAATAATCACTGCTAAAACTTTTACCAGGTGCATTCTCTGGAACAGATGTGCATGAGCGGGAAGATTTACCACTCCTTCCAGATTCGCTAAAATAAGAATGAAATTTTTGACAGACCGCATGATAAAAACAAGTGCTACAATAATGCCAAGACGTACTGCCCATTGTTTCAAAGTCTTATTCATTGTTTTATCTTCCCCATGTATATCAAAAATTTAATATTATTAATAATGTATCGTTTATACATCCGTCGAGGTTCCAGAAAAAGACGATATAACCATTCTGACCTGATCTTTCTGAGCCAGATCGGAGCACGTTTCTTTGTGCCTGCATAAAAGTCGAAAGCTGCACCGATAGGACAAATCATCTTGGTTTTTAGATAATCTTTATTCTCATACGCCCATTTTTCTTGCTTAGGTGCAGTCATTCCTACCCAGACAACATCTGGCTTGATTCTGTTGATAGTTTTGATAATCTTGTCATTCTCTTCTTTACTGAACGGGTACATAGGAGGTGCATACGTATGGACCGAAATATGCGGATGTTCCTTTTTCATTCTATCTTTGATCCTTTTGAGGACTTTGTCTGAAGCTCCTATGAAAAAATACGTAGCATTTTTTGCATGCTTGGTGTACTGTTCAAAAAAATCCGGTCCAGGGATACGATGATTGAATCGTGGGTTGAGCCTGAACAGATGAGTGGCTATCGATATCGAGTCTCCATCCGGCAACAAGATATCTGCATTTTCTAGTGCAGATCGAAATTCAGCATCTGACTCTGCTTCGACAAAGCTATGGGCATTGATAGTAGCAACAAACAGCTTCTTCTTGCTTTTCTGCACTCGCTTGACAATTTCCTGCATATGATCGGTGCAGATTCTATAATTATTGAGTTTGAGCATCAATGACCTCCTCATAGATTTTCATAAGTTGCTTGTAGTTTCTTTCTGGAGTATATTTCCTCTTATACTCCTTATATGCGTTTTGCCCCATGCGGTTACATTCTTCCGGGTGATCGAACATCCATTGTGCCTTTTCTCTCAGGTCATCGGGATTCCCCGGCTCAAAAAGAATTCCGGTCTCCCCGTCCTTGATAATGTGTTTCATGTTGCCTAAGTTGGATGCAAGGACAGGAGTGCCGACAGAGAAGGCTTCAATGATGGTTCGTGGGAAACCCTCATACCATCGCGAAGGCAGAATCAAGAATTGGGATCGTGCAATATTCTTTACACATTCTTCTGTCTTCTTGAATCCAAGATACGTAAATTGCTTATCTACCCTATGCTCATATTTTCCTCGACCCAATACACGGACTCGAGGTTCATGTTCAAATGCCGTAAGAAGAAGATCTATTCCTTTTTCTTCGAACAACCTCCCCACATATATTGCATGATCTGCCTTTTTCAACCTACGGTTTTTTTTGATAAAATTCGGCTTGACGACTATTTTTTTTGCTGGGAGAAGAGACTTCATCTTCTTTCTATTAAATTCTGTAAGTGCAATGTATCTATCCACTCTCTTTCGAAAAGTATTTCTGTGTATGCGAAGAATCCATGTAAGCAATCTTGTCAAGGTCTTCGAATTTCGATAGCATCCATATTTTTTGGCATATCGATATGATCTTGTTTGGGGGCATAACTCACATGCTTTCTTATCACGCATAAGAAATGCTCCTGGACATATAAGGCGAAAATTATGCAATGTTTGCACCGTGGGTGTTTGAGTTGCAAGGAATACTGATGGTGAAATTAAAGGAAAGAAATTATGAACGTGGATTATATCGGGATTTTGCTTATGAACTATATTTCTGATT
>CAZMDB010000082.1:0-6144 GCA_964565095.1 uncultured Methanosarcinales archaeon
GTCCTGGAAATGAGAAAAATTATCTAGATCCTTATGAGCAGGCTGCGGCTATTCCGGTAGGTGCGTACCGTCTTCGAAGGGATGTGGCTGGAGTGATGGTAGAGCCTTCTCGGCCACTATTTCGTTTTGATGAAGTGGCGTCCGTTGGTCAGGATCCAGTGATCGTGGAAGTGCGCACGCAGGGACTTGACTGTGATGCAACCTATAGACGTCTGGACCATGTGGCCCGATGGGGGAAGGAGGTTTATGGGGGAGCCATTCCTCTGGTGGTGTTTGCGCCTAGGGATGTGTGGGAGGATGAAAGTGATCGCTTCTTATATAGGGCCAGCCAGGGGGTCGATGTATTGTGTGTGGGGCTGCCGGAGACGCGTCAGGGCATCGAGAATCTTGCCAAATGCATACATTTTATCGACGTCAATAAGGCTCGTGCGGAACGCCGCAGACAGGACAGGGACAAACGACGGGAAAGGCGTGATCATATATACAGGAATAGGCCGCAGAGACCGTATTTTTAAATCTCACCATAACTCTTAAATAATAGCCGCTCGACGAAAGGGCTATGCCTAAAAAATGCGTAATCTGCCAAGGGATGGCGGATTTCCTGGTGAAGGGAACAAGTGATTATTATTGTAGTGTGCATGCGGAGGAGTTCTTCGGTGATGTTGCAGTATTGCAAAGCATAGAGGAGCAGGCACGCGAACTCAAGTCGCGTCTGCATCAGGAGATCGATGATTTGGAGGAGATCATGGAAGGCATTGAGATAGACCAGGATGTCACAGGACAGGAGTCTCCTAAAGATTAATAAGTGGCATCTTTCTTCCGTCTGCCATGACAGACAAATTCTTCCCGTATGAGATAGTACGTCCTGTGCAGGACGAGTTCATGGGAATAATCCGGGGATGCTGTGCAAAGAAGAAGCACGCAGTATTGCATGCGCCTACAGGTATTGGGAAGACGGTTGCTTCGCTTGCGCCGGCGCTCGAGTATGCGATCGAACACGATAAGATTATCCTATTCCTGACTAGCCGTCATACTCAGCACGCCATGGCTATCCGTACTCTCAAAGATATTCAGGAAAAACATGGAGCGTCTTTCGGAGTGGTGGATCTGATCGCTAAGCAGAAGATGTGCCTGGTCAAGAACACCAAGGGGCTTTCCAGCACGGATTTCTCTCAGTTCTGCAAGGAGGCGCGGGAGCGACGCACATGCAAATACTACAAGGCGACACGCAAGTCGGATAGTGTGCCGACCGATGAGGCAGATGAAGCGGCAAAGATCCTGCGCGGCCGGATCCATAGCACCGAAGAGCTTTGCGCTCTTGCGTATAAGAACAGGCTATGTCCTTACGAACTTGCCATGATTGCAGCGCAGGAAGCGCGGGTCATCATCGGCGATTATTATTACATGTTCCATGAGTCTATCCAAGCACCTTTCTTTGCACGCATCCAGCGGGATCTTGATGATGCTATTGTCATCGTTGATGAGGCGCATAATCTGCCTCGCAGGATAAAGGACCTTGCCAGCACGCAGTTGAGTTCTTTCAGCCTCCGTCGGGCAATCACTGAGGCGGATAAGGAAGAGCATGAGGATGTATTGGGTGTCCTGCAGGAAATGCACAGCGCGTTCGAAGCGTTCATCGATGCGGAGGATCCTGAGCAGCAGCAATTGGTAGGACAGGATTTTTTCAATAGGATGATAGAGGAGATCGGTGATTATGATCTGATAGCCAAGAATCTGCTGGAGACCGGTGTGGCTATTCTCAAAGACAAGAAGCGTAGCTCTGTGCTCAATGTAGCGCATTTCATGTATGAGTGGCAGAAGGAGCAGGAGGGTTTTGCCCGTATCCTTTCTTTCGATATGGGAAGGCAATCTCCTATCATCGCACTGTCGAATCGGTGCCTGGATCCAGCGGTAGTGAGCGCGGACCCTATTGCCAGGGCCCATTCGGTCCTCATGATGTCAGGCACGCTACTGCCTACACGTATGTATGGTGATCTTTTGGGCATGGACCCGGATCGGACCATCTACCATTCATTCTGCAATCCGTTCCCGAAGCATAATGCGCTCCACTGGGTGGTGCCGGATACAACTACCAAGTATGCGCACAGGGGTGAGGAACAGTATCGTCGTATCGCTGGCTATATCAGTGATATAGTAGGACGTATCCCTGGCAATACCGCGGTGTTTTTCCCTAGCTACCGTCTGCGGGATTCTATTGCGGAGTATCTGGATGTAGAGAAGGAGATGCTGTTCGAACGCCCGGATTTCTCCAAGGAGGAGAAGGAGCAGTTCCTGTTGTCGTTCAAAAGCAAGAAAGAGACGGGAGCTTTGCTGCTGGGTGCGACAAGCGGCAGTTTCGGAGAAGGTGTGGATCTGCCGGGGGATCTGCTGACGTGCGTGATCATTGTCGGATTGCCGCTGGCGCGTCCCGATGTGGAGACGCAGCAATTGATTTCTTATTATGACAGGAAATTCGGGAAAGGATGGGATTATGGGTACATCTATCCTGCTTTCAATATGACCTTGCAGAACGCAGGACGTTGTATCCGTAGCGAGAAGGACCATGGGATCATCGTGTACCTGGATGAAAGATATACATGGCGCAATTATGCAAAGTGTTTCCCTGAAGATCTCAATATGGTGGTGACCACGAAGACACAAGTAGTTGATCTGTTCCTGGAGAGTCAGGAATGAAAGGAAGTCACGGTCTGTGCCCGGCGGCTCGTTTGTGTTTTTATGCCGGCGCGAAGATGTGAAATAAGGGGAGTGATTTCAACGGGTTTTGCGCTGCTGCAGACATAGCGCGTGGCTGTCAGTTCCAGGTGGAGTTGATGGTGGAGAGAAGCGTAGGCGTGCCATATATGACGTGGACTTAGTGGTGGCGTATTTTGGAGAATATCCTCATGCGCCTGCACCCTGTGCATGCGTGGAAGTATTCGCTCAAGACGGCGGGGGTCGTGTCTCCGGATTCGCGCATTTCCCTTGCGTCTGAGATGTTCCTGATATCGCGATAGTTGCAAGAGAAGATACCCCATCGCACCCTTCGCGCGGGATTGTCGGGTCCACGGTGATCTCTATGCCTATTTTTCCATCACAGGTCACCAGATATCGTTGTGCATCCGGACACGAGTCAACGGTGTAGGTGACCTCCGGCTAGCTATATATATTATGATGTTCTCCAAAGCATTTAAATATCCGGAACGTGCAATGTTTTCCTATGGTCATCGCACAAGAGGATACAGCAAATGCATTCTTACACCAATCCTACTTCCTGCTCCGCAATATCCAGCAAAGCCATACCCATATTGAGGGGTTGAAACGACAGATCAAAACCATGACTGAATGTATCAAGCAGGGAGATGGAGAAGGGGCGAAAAAGTTTTATCGTGTTCTTGCGCAGCGGCTGGACCAGTGGCATACTCTTATCTATGAAGTGGAAAACTTGGCGAAAAGCCAAGGACGGTCAGACGTGCAGGAGGTCTGTCGCGGTACCCGCCTCCATCTGAGCCAGTCCAGGGAACATCTGGGATTTCTGTATAATGACCTGGAGAAGGCAGAAGTGCCACGTCATGCGCGTTCTCGTGCTGTCGCACTGCGGAGGGAATTCAACCATTTCGCGTATGCGCTTTCTCATCAGCTAAGGAAGGTCTTGTTATCGGTCAACGCAGAGAAGAAGTGATGTCCATAGGTGGAAAGTTGCAGTTACTTACAGGCGAAGTGTTAGGAGTCGGTTTGGTGTATTTCAAGTCTTCACACTGTATCTGGTCAAGCATCTCGATTGTGTGCTTCACTGTCAAGGGGGCTATCCGCGCATGGGTTTTGGCTCATTTGGCAGTACTTTCTCATAAGATGACAGAGATCCAGAAAGCGGCTACTATGTTATGATGCCTCTGGGCTCAGAAGAGGGGTGTTTGCGTGATCCTCTGGAAAGGTGATTACAGCATGCGCGCGAGGGCCTGAGCATAGAGTATTTTTGTTCTTTTTGTTATTCGGGATTACAGTATTTATAAATCCAGTATAGGAATTAGTATACTAATAAGCAATATTGTATATTGTTCTACAATATAACAATATTTATATACCTGTTATGTATATAGTACAAATGAGCTGGTGTTAACGATTACAGGAAAAAGAGCGTGAGTAATCAAAATGGTAATCCTTTTCGACCAGTTCAACCTGCCAGACGATGTCTATGACATCGTATTCGCCACCGAACAGCAGGTTGTTGTCGCAAAGATGCTCATTGCGGCAATGAAGCGGAATCAGGGAGTGTTCACGAAGTCCGAGATGTCGGAGTTCGCAAACAATCTCCACGATGGCGTCCCGATAGATGCCTCGATCAAGGCCGGGGATATCAGCCTCAAAACAAACAGGGTGATGTCCTACAACAAGCGGCAGTTCTATGATCGTATCCTGACCCCGATGAAAAGCATGGGGTTGATCGATTATGATCTGTACAAGAAAGTGTACCGGCTCTCCGACAAGTTCTCCCGTATGATGGAGCGTGTCGGAAAGATGTGGGTCAATGAAGCCCGCAAGTGATTCCGCCTATCACACTCATCGAAGCTGCCCATATTCGATTTTCTACCCTACCCCTACCCTACCCCTCGAAATGGGTATGCTTCAATGAAACCCAAAAAGAGCTGGCTCCTTCGGCTTTTCTGCCCCCTACCCCTATAAACCGCCGAAGGGCCATAGCTTTTTTCCTTTCCAGTTCGTCTGGTGTAACACCAAGAAACAACAGCGACGCGAAGACACAGAAACGACATATATTGCTGGTGTTGCATCAGGCTTTTTTTCCTTCTTCTCGATAATATCTTCAAGTACAGGACATAATCCGAGTTCGGTGACTGCTGAGCAGCAGGTGTCCCCGTTTTTGATCTATTTGATTCATGCGAACGTGTTTCCAGTTGATCCGCTGAATGATCACGTCAAGTCTTCTGGGTGATGGCAGCCGATATCTGACCGGCAACATTTAAATATCATGCATGAATATTCTCTGACATGGCAGAAGAGTTAGGTATTACCGCAGATAAGCATAATGACATGGCAGCATGGTATGAACAGGTATGTCTGCGTGCAGACATGGCTGATTTCGGTGAGATCCGAGGCACGATTGTGATCAAGCCCAAGGGCTACTATATCTGGGAGCAGATCCAGGAGTATTTCAACAAGGAGATTCTCCAGCCGTACAACGTGGATAATGCCTATTTCCCCCTTTTCATCCCTGAGCGTTTCTTCAAGAAGGAGGCAGAGCATGCAGAGGGATTTGCACCTGAACTTGCATGGGTCACCACCAGCGTGGATACTGGTGATGAGGATAAAGCGATTGTCCGTCCGACATCCGAGACCATTATTGTCGATTCATTCCGTAAATGGCTCAGGACCTATAAGGATTTGCCGATAAAGATCAATCAGTGGGCAAACATCGTGCGTTGGGAAGTGAGTCAGACCAAGATGTTTCTGCGCGGACGAGAGTTCCTATGGCAGGAGGGCCACTGCATCTATGAGGGAGAGGAAGAATGTGAAAAGGATGAGTTGGGTATTCTTGATGAGTATCAGAAGTTATGCAAGAATGTCTTGGCTGTGCCCGTGATAAAGGGAGAGAAGACGCCGGCTGAACGCTTCCCGGGAGCTGTACGCAGCTATACTATTGAGGGCCTCATGCCAGATGGCAAAGCGCTGCAGATGGGGACATCACATTATCTCGGTCAGGGATTCATGAAGGTCTTTGATGTCAAGTATACAGGGTGTGATGAAGAGGAGCATCTGCCACATTATAATTCCTGGGGAGTGTCCACTAGGCTGATCGGTGCTGCGATCATGACGCATTCCGACAACAAGGGATTGGTCTTGCCTCCGCGTCTGCTGAAGAAAAAGATTGTCGTCATTCCTGCAATCAAGAAGCATAATACACAAGAAGTGATGGCATATGCGCAACGTGTTGCTGATACATTCAAGGAATACGGGGCCTATGTCGATTCACGCGAAGGGTACTCGATGGGATGGAAAATCAATGATGCAGAGCTGCATGGTGTACCGATGGTCATTATTGTAGGTGCGCGTGAGATGGAGCAAGATCAGATTACGGTTAAGATGCGTGACCTGCAGGAAAAAAGTGTGTATGATCTGGCTGATTTCAAG